>NZ_JACJDU010000084.1:0-7047 GCF_014163715.1 Shewanella sp. SR44-4
CCTAAACACCCAAACACCTAAACACCTAAATACCACCGACTATTAACATTATTACAACAACATCACGTAAGTTAACTACAGAATGGAATTGAAAAACACAAAACTATTAACCACAACCCGCACTAAATCATTTAAACGTTGATCTAGCGCAAGCTTTAGTTAAAAATCGAACAAATACTGATGTTTTTTAATTCCAAGCCGATAGCTTCCTTATACTTATCTAAAAGTGACATTCATCTAATTATTATGCTTGAGACAATTCGCACACTATTTTCCGTTACAGATGAAAGCCTTTTAGTCGTTGGTGACTTTCAACCTATAGTCGTTTTCATCTCTATCGCTATCGCGGTTTTCGCCTCGTTTATGGCATTACAAGTCGCGTCGCAAGCGGTATTAACGCTCAATAAATATAAACGATACTTACTCACCAGCTGCGGCAGTATTGCACTTGGTGGCGGTGTGTGGTCGATGCATTTTATTGGCATGTTAGCGTTCAGTTTATGCACTCCGGTGAGCTATGACATCGGCTTAACCGCGTTATCGTTTATTCCGAGTATTGCCGCATCTTGGGTAGCCTTGAATGTCATATCAACAGCCAAACCAAAACTAAGCCAGTTTGTGGTGGGCGGTATATTGACCGGTGCAGGTATTGGCACCATGCATTACGTCGGCATGGCGGCTATGGAAATGGCTCCCCTACTACGTTACGACTTATTCTATTTTGGCTTATCAATAGTTATTGCCATTATTTTGGCCATTGTCGCACTGTGGATACGTTTTAGCTTGAACCATCTAGGTCGCTTTACCTTAAGTGAATTACATAAAAATGCGATTGCGGCGATGGTGATGGGTTGCGCTATTTCCGGCATGCATTACATCGGTATGGCTGCGGCTCGTTTTGTCCGCCCACCAGGATTTGAATTTTCTGAACAAACCACAAAAATGTCACTGTATTTAGGCATTGCCGTTGCCACGATTACGGTGGTGATTATTTTATTGGTGTTAGGCGTCAACATGCTGATTAAATACCAAACCTCGTTACACCAAGCCAAATTATCTGAAGCACGCTACCGCGCGACCATTAGTACCGCCGTTGACGGTATCATTACCTTTAACGCTAAAGGCCGTATTGAAAGCGGCAACCAAGCGGTAGAATTACTCCTGGGCTGGCGACTTGAAGATGTGTGTCACCAAAATATTCGTGACTTTATACCAGGCCCATTTATCGAAGAATTTAACGCCCGTTTAGACAGTTTTTTTAACCACAACATAGCGCAGCAAAAAAGTACTGGCCGCGATGTAGAAGCGCTACATGTTAACGGTACGGTCATTCCGGTTAGGGTATCTATTGGTCATGCATGTATTGAAGGTAAAAGCCTGTTTGTGATGTACATAAGCGACTTACGTCACCGTATTGAAATGCAACGTGCACTAATTAAAAGCGAAGCCCAGTTTCGCTCACTTATCGCCAATATTCCCGGTATCGCCTATCGCTGTTTAAATACTGAAAACTGGCCGATGGTATTTATTAGCGACGCGGTTGAAAAGATCACCGGTTATCCAGCAAGCGACTATATAGGCGCAACACCAAAACGTCATTTTTACCAACACGTACACCCAGATGACCTTGAGCAAATCGGTAATCAAGTCGTCACAGAGCAAGTGTTTAAGCTGGAATACCGTATCTATAATGCCAACGGCGATATTCGCTGGTTGCTCGGTTATGGTGCTCATGTTGACGGGATAGATGTACAAGATAAATGGCTCGACGGCTTTATTATGGACATCACCGATCGCAAAGAAATGGAACAATCTTTATTAATTGCCAAAGACAAAGCGGAACAAGCAGCATCAGCTCGTTCGGCATTCCTAGCGAACATGAGCCACGAAATTCGCACCCCAATGAACGCCATTATTGGCTTTAGCGACATTTTACTCGACGATTCGCTACCCGCTGAACAGCAAAAGCATTTACGTACCATTAATCAGTCTGCTAAGTCTTTATTGCACCTATTAAACGATGTTCTCGATAGTGCTAAGTTAGATAAAGGCAAGTTCGATCTCGAATTACACGATTTCTCTGTTATTGAAGAAATTGATTCGGTGGTATCGACTTTATGGTTACAAGCTAGCTCTAAAGGTCTGTTCTTAAATGTGAATGTATCAGCAGATGTGGCAATGTCCTATCATGGTGCTCCAGATCGAATTCGTCAGGTATTGACTAATTTAATTGGCAATGCGATTAAATTTACCGCCGAAGGGGGTGTCAGTATCGATGTGAGCGTTAAACCAAGCGGTTGCATTGAATTTGCCATTAACGATACCGGTATTGGCATGACACCAGAACAATTAACCTTAGTGTTTGATGCCTTCGCTCAAGCAGATGCCAGCATGAATCGTCGTTTTGGTGGCACCGGTCTTGGTACGACCATCAGCAAACAATTGGTTGAATTAATGGGTGGCAAAATTACCGCCAAAAGCACATTTGGCCAAGGCAGTTGTTTTGGTTTTGCCTTGCCATTAACCGCGCCCAAACACATCAACAGCACGTTGACCCCGTTAACAAACAGTCACATTAAACCATTGGCCATTTTGATTGTTGATGACATTCAGCAAAATATTGATTTGCTCACCATTATGATGAAGCGCCAAGGTCATAGCATCATTACTGCCCGCGACGGTAAACAAGCCCTATTGCGGATGCGCAGCGACAAAATTGATATTGTATTGATGGACGTGCAAATGCCTATCATGGACGGATTAACCGCCTCGCGTACTCGTCGTGAACAAGAGCAAAATGAACAGTTACCGCATATGCCAATTATTGCATTAACGGCCAGCGTATTGCCTGAAGACAAAAAAGCAGCCTTGGATGCCGGCATGGATGGTTTTGCCAACAAACCTATCGATATGATGCTGCTTAATCATGAAATTGCCCAAGTATTGAAACTTGAACAAAGCAATGTGGCCGTCGATAACCCCGCTGTTGATATCGACAACAGGCAAGTGGTTAATGAGAAAAAAGGCGCTTCGATGTGGGGAGATCAAATGACTCTCGTGAAAGAAATCAGCCTATTTATGACTAAACAACACGATAGCAACCAACAGCTTAAACAATTAATACAAACTGCCGACTGGCCAGCTATTAGTCAACAACTGCATGGACTCAAAGGGCTGTCTGGCAATTTAGCTCTAATGCAACTGACACGGTTATTTAGCGATGCTGAACGCTCAGCCATGACAAAATCCAGCACAGAATTACTGACCTTGCTGCCAAAGATTGAACAGGCTTTTGCGCGCATCGCAGCCTATCTTAGCACTCAAGATATCAGTCAACACCCAGATAAAGCCGCAGAAAAAGATCCTATGAGCGTCGATGAGTTCATCCAAATCATTAACCTTATTCGCTTAGCTGCAAAAGAAAATCAATACAATGAACACGATGTCGATACACTAATTGCAGCCACTCCGGCGGCATACCGACAGCAATGTATCAACATACAACATGCTCTAGACGACTTTGAATTTGAACAAGCAATAACACAACTCAATACTCTTGAGTCCGATGTTACTGCACAGTAAAAAGACTGAATTGAATGATATATAACAACCAAGACCGTATGCCGACAATTTTAGTTGTCGACGACGAGCCCGCTAACCTCAGAGTATTAAAGAAAATGCTTGAGGATCAGTACAGGCTGATATTTGCTAAAAGTGGCGAAGAAGCTCTGCGTTTAATTGAACGCGACCTGCCTGATTTGATTTTACTCGACGTGATGATGCCAGGTATGACTGGTTTTGAAGTCTGCCAACAACTAAAAACAGAGCAACGCACCAAAGCAGTACCGGTCATTTTTGTTACGGCATTAAGTGACGAAGTAGATGAAGCCAAAGGCTTTGATGTTGGCGCGGTAGACTACATCACTAAACCCGTGTCCCCAGCGGTGGTTAAAGCACGTGTTCGTACTCATTTGTCTTTAGTGCAGGCAGACGATTTACGCCGTACTCGTTTACAAGTCATTCAACGCTTAGGCCGAGCATCAGAATACAAAGACAACGAAACCGGTATGCATGTGATGCGCATGAGCCATTTTTCTAAAATCATTGCCCTCGCCTATGGTTTATCAAAATCGGCCGCCGACAATTTACTCCATGCAGCACCAATGCACGATATTGGTAAAATTGGTATTCCCGACAGCATTATGCTTAAACCGGGTAAGCTCACCGATGAAGAATTTGCCATCATGAAAAAGCACCCTGAAATCGGCGCCGAAATTCTTGGTGAATCAGATTCAGATTTGATCGCCTTAGCCAAAGTCGTCGCCATGACTCACCACGAAAAGTGGGATGGTAGCGGCTACCCTCATGGACTTAAAGGTGAAAATATTCCTATTGAGGGACGTATTGTGGCAATAGCCGACGTATTTGATGCTCTCACCAGTAAACGCCCTTACAAAGAAGCATGGACTGTCGACAAAGCCATGGCATTTTTACATGACCAAAGCGGCATACATTTTGACCCGCAATTAGTGACATTATTTCAGCAATCTTTACCCAGTATTTTATACATTAAGCAGCGCTGGCAAGACTAATATGCCGTAATTAGCACGTTAGTTTTTGTCATGCACAAACGGGCTTAGCTCAGTGGTTTAGCCCGACATCAATTGTTAAATTCACCGTATTTTATTATCACCACTAGGATTTTTTATGACACCGGCTGCAGCATTACCAAGCCAACTGAATACTACCGCCATTTTGTTAGTGTTAGCCTTAGGCACATTTATATTGGGATTATCAGAGTTTTCAATGATGCCAATGCTGCCATTAATTAGTGAAACATTTTCCTCAACACCTTCACAGAGCGGTTATGCCATTAGTGCTTACGCGATAGGCGTTGTGGTAGGCGCCCCTATTTTAATGCTGACCACAGCCAACATGAAAAAACGCCATGCTTTGGCAATATTTCTGACATTAATGTTTATCTCTAATGGCTTAAGTGCCATGGCAACCTCACTTGAACAGCTTATTGTATTTCGCTTTTTAAGCGGCCTACCCCATGGCGCTTATTTTGGTGCCGCGATTTTATTGGCTGCCGATATTGCCCCTCAAAATAAACGTGCAAGTTACATGTCTAAAGTGTTTATGGGCCTAACCATAGCCACTATTGTAGGGGTTCCCATTGTCACTTTAGTCGGCCAAAACTTGAGCTGGCGCTATTGTTTAGCGGGTGCATCTGTCCTCGCCTTAATTGCATTAGTGTGCGTATATGTGGTGATCCCTAAAATTGAAAACAACCAGCCGTCAAATTTAATCAATGAGTTTAGCGTGTTAAAGAATAAATTGGTTTGGTCAATTCTTGGCATTGTGATTATTGGCTTTGGTGGCGTATTTTGCATTTACACTTACATTGCCGATACCATTTTAGTGGTCACTGAAACGCCGGCATACACCATTTCAATCGCGATGGTAATGTTTGGTATTGGTTGTACCTTAGGCAATTACGTACTAGGCAAAGCAGCCGATCGCGCCGCCTTAAAAACCACTGGTATTGCTTTAGTTTGTACGATTATATTTTCGCTTGCTTACGTCAGTGCCAGCCATAATATTTGGCTATTGTATGGAGTAATTTTCTTTATTGGCTGCAGTGTGGGTTTAGCGACACTGATTCAAACCTTACTGATGGACGTATCGCCAAATGGTCACGCGATGATAGGGGCTTTAGTACAATGTTCATTTAACACCGCCAATGCTATCGGCCCTTGGGTGGGCGGCATGTTTATCGCACAAGGTGCAATGCCTAACGAGACCGGTTATGTGGCAGCAGTGCTATTTGCCGGCGGCTTAATGATGTGGCTGTTAAGTTATCTGCAAATGAATAAGAAAAAGGCTCAACTGGAGCAATGTTCTGCATAATCAGGCTTTAGAATTTATTCTTTAACGAATTTTTATAACAAATAATCTAACTAATTATCTAACTAACTCCCTAACGAATTATCGAACAAATTGCCGGGCTCAATACCGATAACATTGTCGGTAACATTGTCGGTAACCGTTAGGGTAAGTAGTTTGAGCGTCTGAGAAACACCTATCTCGGCGACTTATCAAACCATTAAAAGCGTCATTTATATTACGTGATGAAAATGTATCAATATCAATAATGTAAATTAATTAACTATTATTTAATCTCAAATTTTTGCATCCATTTATCACAACGAGCGTCATCAAGCTCTTCATAAAGATGCAGTGCAGGTAATAATTCAAGCTCAAAACTTTCCTCGCTATCATTAGCTATCGCGGTTAACAGCATGGTAAACCAAGCCGTTATTCCACCTTGAGGTGACGCCTTTAATCGAGGAAAACTAGGGTCAGTTGCCGTCCCAATTAACCAGTCTTTCGCAAGTTCAGGGGCTATAACTAACGCACGCGCTAATCCAACAAAATCAACAGCGCCACATTCTATTACTTTTAATGCCTGAGTATAGGTTTTAAACCCTCCAGTAACGGCTATAGGCACATTTATTACGCGTTTTGCTGTGGCTGCAAATTCTGCAAAATAAGGGTCTTTTGTAGATGAATCAGAGCTATATTTTGCTCCGGGGAAATAAGATCCACCGCTTATTTCTATCAAGTCTAATGAAGTTTGATCAAATATTCGGATAGCGGCTAATGGATCTTCCTGCGTTAAACCACCTTCTAATTGATCGGTGGAATTAATCTTAATACCTATTGGGAATGAATCCCCAACAGCACTTCGCACTTTCTCACTTAATAGTGTTTGTGTGGCCGCACATCGCGGTATTGGCAGTTGCCCCACTTGTCTATCGTCATAACAACACGACTGCAGTGCTCTGATTTTTCTGCGACGTAAAGTAATGTAAAGCTAGAGAATTTTAAAAAATGTGGCATAATATGGGCATGCCTATGACCAAAACGACTGACAACATTTTGCTAATCGACGACGATGAACGTCTCGCAGCAATGATCAAAGAGTATCTTGAGAAAGAGGGGTACTCTGTCACGTCTGCAATAGATGGTTCTTCTGGATTA
>NZ_JACJDU010000085.1:0-6707 GCF_014163715.1 Shewanella sp. SR44-4
ATGGCTATGGTTTTATAACAATGAAAGACCCAATACAGCAATTGGTGGTATCCCACCAAAGCAAAAACTGGCACTAGTGGCCTAAGTCTCTACTTTTGACCTCAGCTAAAAATGGGGAGATTACCAAAGCATTCGCGGCTTGGTTGATATCAAGCACAAAATGAGGTTATTGTTTCAGTCTGAGCTCTAGTTTTAAAGGTTAAGTCTTAAGCACACAACCCGCGTTGGCAGTTCGATGATCCTTGTGCTCGCTTTCGCTCTAGATGTTCGAAATATTCTGTTAAAGCTGGTAATGCCTCGAAAAAAACTTTAAATAATGAGCCAAACTCAGTGGTGATTTTTAGCCCGTTTTAAGCGGAAATATTAAGTCTATTGAGAATGTCTTGGCTACCTGAGCTAATTGCACTGCGCTTATCCTCTCGAATGATTCGCCCTGTATTATCTACCTGCACAATATAATCGTTAACGCTGAGCACCAATCCTTTAGGCATATCCTGACGTTCATTACTGACACAAGCCAATAAGCCTGCTGGTTGTTTACCTTTTATCGCTGAGTTAATTCGGCGTTAAATACAGGTGTAATAAGATATTTCTACTATGGTAGTCATCTTGAGCCGGATGTGCCTTTCTGTTAGTGAATAGATCTCGACATAAGCCATAAAGCCCACCCTGCCGCTTCATCTAATAACGCTTGGTTTTTTATAAAGGAATAGGTAAATCTGCCCTCCCACAAATTAGTCGGGAACGAGTAAAATCTGCCAGTGCACTTATCTTATTTATTGGCCATTGGGGCAAGCGGCTCATTCAAGAAACGCATAAGCCAACTCATTCCAAGCCCACTCATTAAAGTGGGCTTCTATTATAAGTCTTTTGAACAAATTATAGGCAACTAGAGCGAATTGAGCTCAACTTATTCACTTAAAAAAGAAGCTAACTCATCAACATGAGATTGAGTTTCATTGATGAGTAGGCCAATTTGAACCGCGGCGTCATTTGACGTTTTCGCAAGATTACGAACTTCGTCCGCAACAACGGCAAATCCACGTCCGGCTTCACCCGCTCTTGCTGCTTCGATGGCTGCATTGAGGGCTAATAGGTTTGTTTGATCGGCGACCGCATTAATAGTCGTTACCGTATTTTGAATTTTACTCAACACAGTAGACATCGCATTGTGCGTTTCGGTCACTAACTTATTACGAGAAGAAACATTACTGCCAAAAACAATATACTTAGAAATATTTCCATTCAAATCCGTAATTGAAGAAATAACACAATCTAAAATCACTTCAGTGCCTTGATGAATCAGTTTCATCATGACTGCTGTCGGTTCGCCTCGTTGGATCATCTGCGTACGAGAATGGTCTAAGTGGTCTTTTAAATTTCCCACTACAGTTTGCATTTTTACATCGTCGTGTAAATTTAACTGCTTTTTAGTATAGTCATTAGCTGAAATAAACTGACCACTTTGGTTAAACTCTAACACAGCCGAATGACTGCTTATTGCATCTCTTTGATTAATCTGTTCTAACACAATACGTTTGATTTCACGCACATCAGAGCTCACACCAACAAAGCCTGTGTGCTCACCTTTTTCATTAAAAATCGGATTTACTGCCAATACAATCCAATATGGCACCCCATGTTTATCAAAATTCAATATCTCCTCATAGAAGGCTTGTTTTGCTTTGAGCTTTTGAGATATGCGCTTAATCGTCTCTTTGTCGGTTTGTTCACGTTGCAAAAGTATACCGGGCTTTTTTCCCTTAACCTCTGCAAGGGTCAAGCCTGACAGTTTTTCAAAACCCGGGTTTACATATTCGACTAAACCATATTTATCAGTGATCAATACACTAGTGCTAGTATTACTTACCACCTTTGATAACATTTCGAATTGCTTTATATGCTGGTTTTGCTCTTGATGGGATAATACATAGACTATAAGTTTTTGATTACCAGAATCAATTTTGTGGCGCGCCACACGAAAATAGACCTTATCTTGCTCAGATAAACAAAGTAGTTGATCTTTACTGTTAAGCCCGTTTTGTAACGTTTTCTGTAAATTTATATCTGCTTGATTTAAATAAATAAAATCAGTGTTTACGGGATCCAGATTAGCTGTTACTAACTTTTCATTGTTATCAAATACAACATAGGCCTTGCCACTAAAAGCTAATAACTCTTGCCACACACTTTCATTTAATAACGGTGTTAATACAGCATCAAACGTATAAAGTGAGCAAGACTCTAAGTTTTTATAAGTGAGTGAGATAACTTGCTGACTAATGTGTAAGTTTTCATCACAGCGAATAGTTTTGCTACTACTGTCATAACGAGTAAGTAACAAATTAAAGGTTTGATTATGACCAGCTTGTTTTAAGCGCTGGCTTAATTGGTTAAAAGCATCATTAACGGCAATAATATTCTGCTGAGCATCGACCACAACAGCAGCTGACTGATGCGTGGTAACTAGCTGCAATGCCAGCGCTTTCCTACTAATTTTTGAACTAAACCACATAATAGATCTCTAATAAAAAATTAACAGCGTCAATACGTTAGTCGAGCGCTAATCGATCACTATTTAGGACTCAGTAATTGGGATCATCGCAATAACTGGTTTGGTCTTTAAATTATTAGATTAAATATATAACGGGTAATAAATATTACTCCGCGTTGAGAAAAGAAACCAAGCCAGCCATTTTTATGATAGTTGAGCAGTACACTCTAACTGTAGTTGCCACTCACTACCGGATAACAAAATACCGCCGCACAAAGCAAATATCCGCTTACCTCCTATACTGATATCTAAGACACACAGTCGTGTGCCAGTAACCTTAGGTTTTATAAAAAACTGTCGCTTGAATAAGCGAGGAGGAAGCATGATTAATCACGTTTGGGGACTTGTACATCATCCTGATAAAGAATGGCGCGACATAAGTAATGGACATGAAACAGTCAGTCATTTGTACAAAAATCATGTACTGTGGTTGGCGGCGATTCCAGTGGTCAGTACCTTTATTGGTACCACACAATTTGGTTGGACTTTTGGTGGTGAAGACACAATCAAGGTCTCAATGGAGAGTGGTTTAGGCCTGGGGATTTTATTTTATGCGTTAATTTTAACGGCAGTGACAATAGTCGGTAGTTTGATCCATTGGTTGGCACGTAAATACCCTAACTGCCCAAGCAGAAATGAATGTATTGTCTTTGCTGGTTACATGGCTACACCGATGTTTTTAAGTGGCTTGTTTGCTATATACCCTATGATTTGGTTGTGCACACTCGCCTGTATTATGGGCATCTGTTATACCGGCTATTTACTCTATAGCGGTACACCAAGCTTTTTAGGCATCAGCAATCAACAAGGTTTTATTATATCAAGCACAACGCTAGCCATTGGTGTATTAGTTCTAGAGGTTTTACTGGCCGCCGTTGTGCTGCTGTGGAGTCTAGGTGCAGACAATACCATTATCTGGAACCTGTTCAGATAGGCCATATTTTTTGAGCCCATCGACGGAAAACGCCTTAACAACTTGACCAAAGATACGTGAGCCGTTCAGTATTAAGTCATCAGGAGATGAAAACCTGCTATTCATTTTTATGATGATATAGTTAATAGGGCGAAACAGCTGAGGTTTTAGGCTTGTGCAACACTTGAGATAGGACGCGACTTCGCGCGGCCTATCTTACTTAGCCAAGGAAAGCCCCAAAAAGTGGTTATTATTGCATGCGTCAGTAAAGATGGTAGTCATCCTTAATTAGATGCTAAGAGATGGTTTTATTTTTAGTTTAGAAGTTAAACCTTAAGTACACAACTAGCGCTGGCAGTTTGATGCACCTTGTAGTTGTTTCGCTCTAGATGCTCACAGTATTCTGTTAAGACAGGTAATGCACTGACAACACATTTGAATAATGATCCAAACTCAATTGTGATTTTTAGCCAGTTTTCAGCTGAGATGTTTAGTCTATTTAGAATATAATCTCTCAAAAATGAGCATAGTTTTTTTGATTGCTCAGCATTTATAGTAGATTTGATTTATATCTGGATGCTTGTACAGTCTGAGGTTTAAGGTGTTGAACCTATTCAGGCGCTAAACTCAACATATTGCTCAAAAGTAGTTGACCACTACAACATAGCCTCTAGCGCTTTAATATATAAACACCTATTGGGGTTTTTAGATGCAAATTCAAACTATCTAATGATTGTATTTTCCATTCAATAATTTCATCACCTGAAGTCACATAAAGGATATTATTATCCCTATAATAACTATAAGCTTTACGACTTTGATTTGAGAAAATTTCGATTATTCTAGTATCTTCAATGACGACAACATTACCACCGTCTAAAAAGTTAGAACTATCATCTTCGTACTGCACTTTGGTTAATTGCCATTTGCCATTAATTTCATCTTTATTTGCTGAAGACTTAGGTATACAGCCCAGAGTAAAAATTAAAAACAAAAAAGTAACACTTAACATTTTTAGGATATATTTCATTTTATAAAAAATCCGTTGAAGTTATTTTAGATGGGGCACTTGCAAGCATTCGACCTAAACCATCAGGCAGTTTGAACAATTGATACAATTAATCAGCCATCCATTTTTATGATACTAAGCTGACAATAGTTTGTCTTTATCTAGCCATCTTCATTTTTAGCATGAGCAATTAAAGCGTAGTGGAGTGCCCAATGTTCATTCAGTTAAGATAGTCATATTATTTTTTTCGTTTATGATCACATCTACCGTTACTAATGATTTTTTGTTGGTCCTTTAAAAACTTGTTCTCCGTGTTCATTGAAACCAAATATAATAGATTCATGAGAAGGTAAACGCAGTACGATTTTTTCGTTTGGCTTCTGCTCAATACGTAGTCGATCAAATGGTACAGCGTTCAATTCATTTTCCCTTCTGATTTCAATAATGCATGGATATTTATCTCTACACCATTTGCCTTCAAATGAGATTAAGTCGTAATTTTTAATATACCAATCTGGTCGAGTATTGGTGTATGTCGTTCTCGGCCAAATGACATCAACATCGTGCTGCCCTGGCATGGTTGACCATACGGCCCCCAAATTATCAGTTAAAATGGTTGGATTTATCGGGTTAAATTTGTTTAAAATTTTATTATAAATCGGATTTTCAAATTCTAACGTTTTCGATTCCATTAAATTAGTTTGACTAATGGTAAGCGGATTGACACCGGTAAGATTAGCCAATTCGTTTGCTAGCCAGATTCTTTTGTCTTTAAGATTTTTTTCTAAAATATGACTATAGCCGCAATGAATTATAACTTTGGCATTTTTATTAATAGAAAATGACGCGTTATATATTTTTTTAGCTGCTACCTTCTCTCTTTCATTACCCGAAGAATCATCATACGTTATAATTTGATAACCAAGTTTTTTAGCTGTTCTGATCATTTCGGCATATACGGGTTCGTTAGAATATGTGCCAGAGCGTTCGATAGCATACCCTCGAATATTGATGTCAACATCTCTCTTTGATAGAGTTTCAATTGCTAAGTAACGATACCCACTACTCCATAGCTTTTGCAGTAAAGATTTTGTTAAAGTACGATGAAGAGCGATGTGGTGCGCCTCATTTATCATGACAATTTGAGTTTCTTTGGACATTGTTAGTATTTTGTCTACTGCCGATATTGGAACAAGGCTTTCAATAAGATCTTCGGTAATAAGTGGATCATCAGTAGGAAAACTAATTGCCTTTTCATACTGTCCTACATATGAATATAACGTTGTTAACGGCTGATTTATGGCAAACTGGCTTTGTAGGTCGCCTTTATATTTATCTTTCACTTCAATGACTTTACTGATTGCATCATTATATGATTTATTTTTTGGCGCATCGATGACTTGCTTATACAAAAAACCTAACTCACTAGGTTCATTAGCATATAAGTGATTTTTATAAACCAGCAATACAAAGGCCGACAAGTAGATATTTCGCATTATAAGTAACTTATGTTTTATGCACATGTGAATATATCCTTCTAAAATTTTTAAGTGGTGGTAAAATTTAAAATATGTATATTTACACATGAATCAGTAAAAATTCAATGATAACATTCGAGCTTGGCCGGGATCATATTTTGTTAATGATAAGGGATTATAATCATGGCCATGTTATTGATATGAATGGCGTTGACTAATACCAGTATGAATACTATTTTTTCAATTTAAAAACATGACATCCTTGTACATAATGCAATAATTATCAAGCACTATAACATTTAACTAAAGATTGTAATAACAGAGCAAAGCCAAACATCTTGTAGACTTATTAAATACAATTGTTATCTCACGATTACGAGTGAACCTAAATAACACCTAGAACAAGCCCCACTACAAATATTATCCAGAAAGTAAATGTGTCTCTGAAGCGATCGAGTAACCAAAAATAAATAAATGCTAACACGCCTGAAACTGCCGTACCAATTATTACATCGATAAAACTAACATCAACTATTAAGCTGAAAATGAAAACAATTGCGGCATAAATACCAGCACACAAGCCTGGACGTTCCGTTTTGAGTAAAAGTTGCATCAAGCCAATTAACAACCAGGGCGAGATCGTGAACATTTTTCAGTCAATTAAATACACTATTTGACGTTAACATTTAGCTATGATCTTATACTCCTTTTTTCCGGGAGCTCACCATGCATATTGACCACTTCAAAGAGACT
>NZ_JACJDU010000086.1:0-6392 GCF_014163715.1 Shewanella sp. SR44-4
TGTTATTTTTGTGAGTTTAATATTTTTTGTTGTGAAATAGCTCACTGTTAAAAATGTTTTTATTTGTATTATTGATTGGGTTTGTAATTTATTTGTTTATCTTCGGTTTTTATTTTACTCAATATAGTTTCTTGTTTGTAACTTAACGTTAATAAGGTTTATATGTTTAAATATAATAAATATTTTTTGGTGATATTAGCAATGAGTAATAATGCATTCTCTAATGGTGATATTGAAAGTTTTTCTGAATGGATACACAATGGTAATGTTGGAGGTACAGCGAAATCGTACTATTTCGAACAAGATTTTGACGATTCAAATGCAGAGAATAGCTCGATTTGGGTGAATGGTGGTAATGTTACTTTTAATACATCAGAGTTTAATGGGTTTAAATTGGGAGGAGAAGTACAGGGATCATACGTTAGTAACATCAATGATGATGATAGAACTGCGGGCAGTATAAACGCACAAGGACTTGTATTATCAGAAGCTTTTTTGAAATATCAGTTTGGTGGTACGGTGTTTTCTGGAGGTAGACAACACTTTTCATCACCCTTGATCGCTAACTCAGGTTCAAGATTGATAAAAGAGTCTTTTGAAATGTATCAGGTATCTTCAAGTCATTTTGAGGATACTGATATTTCGATTGGTTATGTGACTAAATATCAGACTCGAACAGATAAATCATTTTATGTTGATAATGAATTTGTTGATTTTGATTATAATGGTTCTGGTTCCCCTGGCGACTTTTATAAAATAGGCAATGATGGCGTCTTTTTCGCACAAGTTAATAAACGGATAGCTAAAAAAGTTAAAATTAACTCACAGTACGCAAATGTAATAAATGAAGTCCAAGCACTTTATGCGGATGTAGAATATACATTGCCAACTAACTTTAACAGTTATATTGCGGTGCAGTACTACAAAACTAAGTGGGATAAAAATGAACTAGTTGATAATGATCTTTTGGGCTTTAAAGTAGGTTTCAGCCAAGGGGGAGTAGATTTTTTCGCTGGTTATACATTAGCTGGAGGGAATGAAGGAGAAAATAGAGTTTTTAGAGGCATAGGTCAAGGAGCTTATTATCAGTTTACTGCAACTACTAAAACTGCGGGTGTTGCTGCATTTGAAGCGGGCACAAATTCGTATCAACTGGGGTTAGGTTCTACTATCTCTAATATTAAAGGTAAATTATTTTATACATCTTTTGACAATCCCATAGTTGGAAAAGATTTAAATGAATGGACGGTTAATCTTGCATATCAATTTGATGGTAAACTAGCTAATTGCGGTATATCAGTTGATTTTTCAATATTGGATTATGAAAATAATCAAAAAGATGCTACTGATTTAAGGACAAAATTCTCTTATAGCTTTTAGCGGTTATAACTTATTAAAAAATTTATTTTTGATAAAGGTTGATTCCCTGTCAATGTTATTTTAATTGTAAATTCAGGCCGTATTAATCTGCTTGGATTTACAATTTTACATGATAAATTACCTCTAGATGATTAAAAGTGATCAAAAACTTGTCGGTTGATAATTGTCTCAATGTCCACTTTTACAAACGACCTCCACTGGAGTGTATTTTAGAACTAAGTAAATTAAATCACAAACCGACGGATATTTTATAACTATTTTACATCACTAGCAGTAGTGGCTAAGAAATATCGGCTGCTACTTTATAAGACTACTGTAGAGGTTAAATTACGTTTGTAACTCAAACTTGTTTTTGCCCCATTATCATTTAGAGTAAAAGTTAACACACATCCTGTTAAGATAGTTTTTCCATACCAAAAGTTATCCGAATAGGCGTGCCATGAGCACGAGCAAGCAGCATAAAAAATTCACTTATTTAGGCAACAACGTCCAGGGCGAGATTGCGAACATTTATTGAACAGCATCAGGTCGTTTAACGAGCTTCCGTAGTTCGTTAAATCTTCATATTTGGGTGGTTTCTTGTTCTTTTGCTTGCAGGCTAAACGTAGAGTTCAAAAAACAAGCACTCATGCGTTTGCCCTGCAACAACGCCACGTCAGTGCAGACGTCAATCTCATTGCCGAGTTAACCATCGATCCAATAATAAAAATGCTATCTAAATTTTTTAATGACAACCGGAATCTCGTTTAATTCAAAACCTATTTACAAGTAAGTTACTAATTTAGGGAAAGATCAAGGATAGGGTAATCAATATTCTAATTTAGACAATTTTAAATTGTATTACTTATTAAAGATGTTGCACAAACTGTCATATCATTCGGTATAATCATAATCAACAAGTAGTAAATCGAGGTTTTTATGGATGGTTTAGTAACAGAGTCTGTCAATTTACTTACTTTTCTAGAGTTAGGGAAAGTACCAGATTATGAGCAATTAAAGCCTGAAGATATGGCGCTACTATTTCCAGAACAATGGTTAACCTTAACCGATGATTGGAACGGATTATATTGTCATGCACAGCAAACTGCTGAGGGTTGGTACGATCATTTACTACTTGCTCGAGTATTGCAAAATGAAGCTTCACAAGCTCTAAACCCCGATGCTTTAGCCATTAAGCAGTTAATCGTATCTCGTAATACTTATGACGCTCATAAAGACTATCCTGCCTTATTGCAAGTGTTGGATACCTTTTATCGCAATGATGACAGTTTTCAACGTTTTTTTAGTGCTGTTGCTGATGTAAACAGTCACTTAATTGAAGAAGCCGAATCATTACTCCAGTCGTTATTAGTGACATTTTCTGTGCGACAACCAAATATTGATTCACTAGATTGGGACAATCATCAACAAATGGCCGAAGCGATAAAGAATAATTGTGAATTATTTTTTTCGAGTTACTTCGATCATTTAATCCTTGCTGCTGAATTACTTATACAGTTAAAACCTAATAGTGCTGTACTCAAGCAGGTTGCACTTTGTTGGCCTCCATATGTATTGAGCTCGAGTACGGGAGAATTATTTTTTATCCGTACTTTGCTAGCGCATTGTTATAAAAACGAAGGCGTTAAATTTCTACTCGCTAATGTTGAGCACATAATGCCGGAACATTTATTGTTTTTATTGGCTCAATCGTCAGCTTCTGACTGCATCATTATGAAAAAGGCCTTTTCAGAACAATTTTCTGCACAAGGCTATTATCCTGGCGCCAATTGTTCTTTAAAAGTTTACGATGACTTTTTTATGTTAATAATTAACCGACAATAAAACAGAGGTTGCCATGTTTACCTTTAGCTCATTTGCAAAAGAAGGCTAGACAAAAACATTTTGCCTGTTTTTATTGGCTGGCAAGAGGTGTTAACGAACCGAACTTTAAAGTAGTTTTCTAGGAGCTAGATTAACAAAAAAGAGACTATAAAATTTTACAATCTCTTTTTGAGATTATCGAGAAAAATTGGATAAGTCCCTGATTAAAAAATCTTTAAACAGCGTCTGGTTGTATGGTTCTGCCAATGCAGCAAAAGCAATTACTTCACAAGTTTCTGGAAGCACTCTGTTGATGCAATTTGCTTCACTGCTTAAAAATTTAGTACTTTTTGCCTCCTTATCAATCGATTGTCTTATTAATATTAGATTTCTAGCATGCTTTGCAGAGTCATTTGTAACGATATGTTCTTTTCTTTTTAGCCCATATTTATAGCTACTTCGATGCACTTTGAATGCATTACAAATTGTGAGAATAGAGTGGCTCTGCTTGAGTGCGCTGATCAGCGTAAATTGTTCATCGAGTCTGACATCAAGAGAGCGGTAGCCTTTTTTAGGATTGGTGATTAGTGCGGCTTTAAAGATTTGGTATATATTTCCTGTAATTATATTGACCTTTATAATCAAAACACCTTGGTTTAAAGGTGTTTTCGGTGAATTTAAAGTCAATTTGATACTCAAGAGGTTATCGCAAAACGAATATCACCTGATCAAAAATGTTACTTTACCAACTGAAGATGGAACAACTCAAATTGATCATATAGTTGTATCTAAATTCGGAGTGTATATTGTCGCAACAAAAAACATGAAAGGATGGATTTTTGGAGCGGCTAACCAAAAACAATGGACGCAGAAAATTTTAATTACTCATCTAAATTTCAGAACCCAATTCATCAAAATTATAAGCATCTAAAAATATTAGAAGCAAAGTTTAACATCAGTATTGATGCGCTATTCTCAGTTGTTGTATTTATCGGTGACAGCACATTTAAAACTGATGTGCCAGAGAATGTAACTTATGCAAGTGGTTGCTTATCATGCATTTATTCACATTCTGCTGAACTGCTAAATCAACAGCAAGTTATGGAGTCCATCAAAAATATCGAATCAAGTCGTTTAGATCGAGGGTTCTCAACAAACCAAGCCCATAAGACTCATGTAAGAGATATCATTAAGCAAAAAACTAACGAAAAGCTTTGTAAAAAATACGGATCGGGTATGGTGTTACGAGAAGCTAAAAAAGGCCAAAATGCAGGCTCTAAATTTTGGGGCTGCTCAAACTTTCCCAAATGTAGGGGGGTGGAAAAATTAAACTAATTATAGCGACTATATTTTATAGATATTTATTCGTTCGGTTGAAGGCACGTATAGTTAATTTTGTCCAAAAAGTTACGGAACATGAATCATTTATGCCCCGAAATGGGTTTGACGGCTTAACTTTTCATGGGTAACTATCTATATAAAACCATTGAGGAAAACAATGAATTGCTATTTTGCACTACATAAAAATTACGACTCTGGTTCTGAATTTAGGACCAGTATGGGCTATGGTTTTAAGCCTAAAAGTACTCAAAACTGGTTTAGAAATAGCCCTGATCGTAGAAGAGTTCCTCCTGTAATAGGCAGTCTCGTATACGTAATTCAACGTCAGCAGACATCTGAGCCTTATCAGCTAGTAGGGAAGTACAAAATTATTAAGTTTGACGAACACGATATTTCACGGGGAAAAGAGAAGACTCATAGAGCCAAATTAGAGAACTTAACAGTACCCGATAAACCAATTTTACTTGACGATGCTCTGTTAGAAAAGATTAGTAAAGTAGGACATCGAACTGCTCACGATGCCCTAGTTAAAGAGTTACAAAAGCAAAATTCGTCGTTTAGACAACCGTTACAAACAAACATCATAACTATGCTCAACTGGCTATTGAAAGTTGAAACGGATGAGCCTGAAGTATCAGATGATGACAGTGATATTAGCCTCGAAGATGCTTACAAAAAGGCTGAAATGAAGATCAGACTCGGTCAGGATCGATTTCGCAAAAATGTGGAAAAAGTATGGAAAGGTAAACAATGTGCAGTCACTGGAATCAATTATGAGCCGCTGTTAATTGCTTCACATGTTGTCAGATTTAGCGAATGTCTGCCAGGTGAACATTGGGATGGCGCTAATGGTATGTTTTTAACCGCTCACCTTGATGCTCTTTTTGATAAATATCTTATTACTTTCATAAAAAAAGAGTTTGGCTTTAAAATTAAGTTGTCTAAGCATGTGGATAAAACAGCTTTGTATGAATTAAATATAAAAGGGCATGAAGTTCTGAACACTAAAGTTTTAGGACATGAAGATCATTTAAAATTTGAAGAGTACATGTTGAAACATAATGAGGCCTTCAATAGTAAAAACAAATAGAGTCTAGTACTCGCTTTCTTGAGCTTATAACAGTGCTGAGTATGAAATCCACATTGTTGGTAGATATAGCGACTTTAAGGATACTACACTGTCAGGCTCACGCTATTTTCTTTAATGTCCTCAAGTTCAGAGTTGAATCACACCAATTGCAAGCAAGGTATGCAAATCATTTATGTCGGGTAGACGACACTTGTTGCCAAGTGCCGTCCCCCTGAGAACCCAGCGTGCAACTTTTACTGCACTAGGCTCAAGCATCCACAAAGGTATCGTTAGATACCCAGCAACTTATAAAGCAGTGAGAGCCGGTTCGTTCCAAGAGTTATGGGCTTGCCTTTTTGACTTTCTCTTAGCCAAGTATTCTAGGTATTGAGGGGCAAATGGTATAGCCGCACTTCGAATTTTTACATGTCTCTCAATAGGCACTTTGGCTATTGGGAATAGATTAAATTGGCAATCCATATCCTTGACCTTCTGCCAACCGTGAAATTGCCATTGGCCTTTGCGGTTGATGAAGTATTTAAGGGCTACCCAAGTCTTAGACTTTGTTGGGTGACGCCTTACTGCCCAGTGCCATAACGAATAGAATAGTTTGTGCCCAACATACCCGAATACTTGTTTAGCAACACAATGACGGTAATAATTCGCCCACCCCCTTAGTTTCGGATTTATCAGTTTGATAAGGTCGTTAACAGGGATGGTTGCGTGCTTTTTGATGAGTTCGCGCAGGTTACTCAAGAACAACAGCGTGTTGGATTTACTCGGTTTAATGAGCAATTTT
>NZ_JACJDU010000087.1:0-5951 GCF_014163715.1 Shewanella sp. SR44-4
TATGCTTAGATTATGCTTAGATTATGTTTAGTGTTTACAGCATAAAACGTTTTTGAGTCTCCAAAAAAGCATTACCCGCAGTGATACCGGCAAGATAGTCATGTTGTAAATCCATATCAGTACTCCCTAACAATTTACTTTGAAGATTGTCTTCCGCAAAAATTTGAATAATTTCGACATCTTCAGGAGGGTTAGTGATAAAGGCGAGTTCTTTTTGATAAGCTTGCTCATGCTGTACCAAATAATCAATCATTTTTGGGCAATACCCAGACACGTAAATCCATGACTTAAGTTTACGTACCCAAGCAGCCTGAGTATGACAGTCGGCATTCACCGTTCGAATAACCACAATTTTTTTAGCACCACGGCGATAGGATTCTCGCACAGGTAAAGGCTCAGCAAGTCCACCGTCAAGGTAGATGTCTGTTTTATGGTCATCAACGTTTGCTTTGGCCTTATTTGTTGAGCTAAAGGCCTGCCTAGGTGTGAGTTTAACCCCTTGTTTATACAAAAAAGGAAATGCACTCGAGGCTTTAAGTAATTGGCGCCAGTGACTTGTATGACCGTTTGGGCTTAAGAAATAGCCTTGTCTATCGCGTGAATTCGTTGCGCTGAACAATAATTCTCGTTGACCCAATGATTTAGTAGCTGTCGTAAAGTCTAATGCAAAACTACCTTGAATGGTTTTATCAAAGTACCAATCCAAATCAATAGCATTGCCACCTGCTAATCCACGGCCTAGTTTGTAAAAATTATTACGACGTGTTAATTCACCAATTAATCTCTTGGCATAACCTTTCTGACGAGATAAAAAGCTTGTAATATTTTGTGAGCCTGCAGACGCCCCTATAAATAAATCGAAAGGATCAAAATCATTCTCTAACCACGCATCTAATACACCGGCTGTGAATATTCCTCGTTGCCCACCACCTTCTGCAATAAGTGCCATTTTAACACATGACTCTTCACAAGGATTAATTGGGGGGGGTGATGTAATGACTTTCATAGCAGGCCTTTTTATAAAAAATGCTGAATAAAATAACGTCGTAGAACTTGCGATTACATATCTGTTGGCAGTAACAATGACCTCAGGTGTTTAAGCAGTACAGTTCCGAGTTCGCTAACTTAACCGCGCGAACAGAAGAGTCGTACCATGAACGCGAGTCCTGTTAGGATTTTGACATGGTGTTTAACTATAGTGTTTCACGATAGCAGGGCATTCGCTGTGGATCAGATTCAGCGCTTACTCACCGAACAGGAGTTTATGCCTAGGAGCGAATATAGAGGACACAAGCCTACCGCTCCTGTAAGCAGCGGCACAACGCCAATATAGCCCCATATGCCAATTGTGTCGGTGGCAGCAAGTCCAATAAGAACTAGCCCGGCGGTAACGCGGAGCGAGCGATCGAGCATACCTTCATTCGTCTTCATCGTATTTCTCCTTTGTCGAGTCACTGGGCCACTCTGCTAAGTTACAGATAAGATCGAATATCGTCCCAGCCTTACGCGAATCGATTAGATGTCTCTAAGCATAAATCGTAACTGTTCCCGGCGTCTGTTCGCCAGCGCACGCGAGATAATTTTCAAGAATGGTTAAATCGAGCGACATGGCGAATAGGCTAAATTATTTTCTGCTAGGGATTATCATTTGAGATAACGTTACTTTAAAAAACGGTCAATTGTATTTAACTGGTCAACATTCGTGAGAAAGCAAAAGCCAGAGGGTACGGTGACGCACAGAGTCAAAGTTCGTAGCACAGTATGATGTGTTATTGGATCTTAAATAAACAGTTAACCATTAATAAAATGCTATTAAATTCAGTAACCTATTAATTTGCTTAATTAAGTGTATTTCGTGAAGCTTATTTTAAACGGAGAGAGATATTTATGGCTGCAATAAAAAAACGCAAAGTTGTCGATCATATCGTAGAGACGATTTATCAATATGGTGTCCGTCATGTCTTTGGCATTCCAGGGGATGCTATTAATGATTTGATGGACGCCATACGCCGCCATGGAGAAATCGAATTTATACAAGTTCGCCATGAAGAAAGCGGGGCATTCGCCGCATCAGCCCAAGCAAAATTAACCGGTAAACTTGCCGTTTGTGTTGGTACTGCTGGAGGTGGGGCTATACATTTGCTCAATGGTCTGTATGACGCTAAGCTCGACCATGCCCCCGTTCTTGCAATAACTGGACAGTTACCACGCAGTGAAATCGGTAATCACTCGCATCAAGAAATTAATTCATCAGCTCTGTTTTCTGATGTGGCTGTGTTTAATCAAACCTTATTTGCCTCAGATCGTGTTCCCGAGATTATTCAGCAAGCGTGTAATAGCGCGCTGATTGAAAAAGGGGTTGCTCATATTGCTCTGCCTGCTGATGTTGCCACTGAGCAAGTTGAAGCTGACATTACGGGTCATCCAATAGCGGGCGCTGAAACGGGACCAACTAAACCTTTAGCATCAGCATTAAACAGTGCAATTAGCTTAATTGAGCAAGCTGAAAAAATTGTTGTTCTAGCGGGTGTTGGGGCTATACCAGCACGTCAACAGTTACTTACTTTGTTGAAAAAATGCAACTCCCCACTTATCAGAACACTAAAAGCCAAAGTACTACTTCCGGATGAGCATGAATATTCCTTAGGAGGGCTTGGCCTACTTGGTACGCGGCCATCAGTTGATGCGATGAATAATTGTGATTTACTTGTGATGCTAGGGACTGATTTTCCCTACAAAGAATATTATCCAGGAAAAGCCAAAGTTATTCAGGTGGATAAAGAAATTCGACATATTGGTCGACGTTGCCCTGTGGATGTATCGATAGTCGGAGATGTAAGTGAAGTACTAGACCAATTAATCGTTGATTTACCTCAAAAAGAAAACGACAACTTTCTTACTGAATGTCGGCGTCAGAAAAGGAGTTGGTCAGAAGAGCAAAGCGAAGCAGAAAACTCGCAAGATATGCCAATAAAACCCCAGTGCCTGGCTCGAACCGTCGGCGAGCTTGCGAATAAAGATGCCATTTTTCTTTGTGATACGGGTACAGTGACCGCATGGGTCGCACGACATCTACCCGTTACTGAACAACAATTATTTACCCTATCAGGCAACTTGGCCACAATGGCATTTAGCATGGCTGGTGCGATAGGCGCGCAATTGAAATTTCCTGAGCGGCAGGTGGTAGTCCTTATTGGGGACGGTGGTTTTAGCATGTTAATGCAAGAGTTTATTACTGCAGTCAATCTAACATTACCCATAAAGGTTATTATTTTTAACAACGCCAAGCTAGGGTTAATTCAACTAGAGCAAGAAAGCAGCGGTTACCCTAATTATAAAACAGCATTAAAAAATCCAGACTTTTCAGAGTTTGCTCGCTTATGCGGTGGTGAAGGTTGGAGTGTAGATCGCCCTGAGCTGCTAGTAAAAGCGTTGGGAGAAGCATTTGCTAGCAAAAATGCCTGTCTGATCGATGTCCATATCGATCCTAATGAACTCGTCATGCCGCCAAAGCTCGAATTGGCTCAAGCGGTAAATTATTCGATTGCTAAAGCTAAGGAGTTTTTAAATTCAAATGACTGATTTAAAAATATGTGGGAACGATTCCGAAATGCTATTACCTCAGTTAATGAGTTGTGCAGGCTAGTAGAACTATTGTGCAGGCTAGTAGAAATATATCAACCTCAAGGTGAATATGCCGAAATAGGTCAATCTTGAAATGGTTAAGAAATGTTGGTTAGACCGTTAGACGTTAGGGATACATTTTCTCATATTTTGAGTCTACATTTAGTTGATAACGCTAAAACGTTTATGAGCACAAATGGGTTAAGGGCTTAACCCATTTGTGCTCATTTAAGTGTTAGTCGATGATATTGTCAGCTCAAAAAAATTCGTTTCAGCGTACAACATCCAATCAGATTATCAACACAGATAAATCTTACTCTACCTTAACGTTACGTTATTGCCTGCAACACTCGAATAATTCTGAGTTTACTCTATGGCTTGCACCATGCTTGCGGCATAATGGCGTTAAATATTTAACAGAGTCGTTATAATGGATAAGCAGCAAGACAGTTACATGACCGAAGAAACACTCATTGAAGTAGTCGAAAATCAAATCGCCGACGGTGAGCCCAAAAAGGTAAAAGAAACCTTGATGCGCTTAGTCATGACAGGTACACCGCGTGACGAAGCTATTCAAATGATGGCTTGCGCGTTGGCTATCGAAGTTTCCGATGTCATGAAAAATGGTTCCTCTTTTAACGAAATACGATATGGCCAGCATTTGAATGCACTACCGAATATGGATTGGATGGAAGATTAATAGCAGCTCATAAATTCGTGTTTTGTTAATCCCGATAAGTGACATTATCGGGGGCTAATTGAAAAGTCTAAAGAAAGATGTTGGATTTGCATCTTCGATGAGTAGTGTTGGAGCCTGTTTAGATCTCCTAATCACAACGAACAATAGACTTAAACGGTTTAAAGCTGTTGGTTTTGTTCGTGCATCAAAAGTACAGCCAACTGTTTTAATACGCTTAGTGCGATATTAGCTTACTGCGTCATTCGTTTTATCACTACAACGATCCTCACACTGGGGGCGGCTATTTAACAAGGAGTGGCAAGCTTAGTCTTTATTATGCTGATGTTGCTCTCTATTTATATAAAAGTAAGTTCACAGGTCAATGTTAACTAATTTACGAAGATTCAAATGGGTTATTAATGCTTAGATTCGAACACTGTAATGCCAAAACGTGTACTAATGAATTACTCGCCTTGGGTCAGGCCGACATGAAAATGTGGTACATTTTTGAGTGGTTAGATAAGCACGAGGAATTACAAAACGGGACTCAAGCAGAAATAATTAAACTTTATGTAAATGATGAATTGGTAGGGTACAGTCTTTTTGAAAACTTTGAAGCCCGTGCAGACAAAGTCACTTGTCATCAAGGTGTGAACTATAAAGAATTGGGTATTATTCATTTTGTAACAGTCATAGAGCATCGTAATAAAGGTTATGCTACGTTGTTGGCTAATGCGTTGCTTAAAAATATTATTGAACCTATGTTGGCACGTTATAAAGATTTTCATGTTTACGTCATTGCGACGGGTCGAGCGGTCCCATTAATGGAACGGACTGATATCCCTTCAAAATACCTAATCAAGCAATTCTATTCTGATATATCGTTTGAAGAGAAAGTTGTAAATTACCTAAGCAAACAAGAACAAAATGTATTGAATGCAGTTACTTATGAAATTTAAAATAAACAGCTAACAAGTCAATCTGAAGCATACTTATGATTGTTCTAATTGTGAGTGTTAGAGCTCAGACACCAACACAATTTGGTCTAGAAGTGGGTTAGGGCGTATAAGACATTTATTTGTGCCCCGAGCAGGTTCGATAGACAGATCAAGTGCAGTGTACCTGTTTAGAGTTTCCATCTTTTCTGACTGAAATTAATTCTCAACAGCAGGAAAATATGGTTTAGCTACGTCTATAAAACTAAGCTAGGGATCGTTAAAAGTCAGAGTCATCCGCATTATCTGTATTGAAAACTGAAGCTTGAAAAAAAGTAAGAGATTTTATTGATGTGTTCGAAAATTTCATCTCATTCAACAATTATCAAAATACGCTTTGCCTATACAAAATCAAATGCACCAAATCTCGAAAACATCTCATGAGTTAATGCGGATAATTAATGTTAAATGAGATAAATTGAATGTAAGTGCTTCAGTTTACATTCTGAGTCCATTGGCCTTGTTAAGTCGTTCCGATTTCACTTAGTGTCGCCTAAAAAATTCAAAGTTCACTGACTTGCTCAACGTTAACCCCCTGTGTCAGGATAGTTGTCGCCTCAATTAATTTACAAATAAACAGGGAGCGGTAAGTTACAGCAAGTGAATTATCAAAGGCATTCCGGTCAATTTAAAGAAGCTATATTAAACAAGTT
>NZ_JACJDU010000088.1:0-5647 GCF_014163715.1 Shewanella sp. SR44-4
AGTTCCAGCTTTTCAGGAGCATTAATTAAGCTTTTTTGGCATTGTTCCGCGGCAACATTAATTGTTAAGTTGGGATCATCTATATCAATTGAATCATCCCACCTCGGACCCGCTGCGTTGGCGAAGGATATAAAAATGAAAAAAGCAAACAAAAATATTTTCACCATGTCAAAGTGCCTTCTGGGGTAACTCTTTTTTGAGGAATATGAACAGTAAAAGATGGCGACGACGAAGGTATAAATGAGCCTTTTCGGTAAAAATAAGTATCTTTTAATGATTTACTTTCATCGGATTGCCCTTCACAAATACCGTTGTCAGAACATATCATTCCTCCAACATAGTCGATAATGCTAATATTATTAACATTCAAACTTAGCATTAATGTATCAATTCCAACATGTTTATTCCCTGCATGAAAAGCATGATACCTGTGCATAAAAGCTACAATTCGAGCGCTTTTATCCACTTGTAAATTCGTTTTCAATATACTTGCCCACATTTGATTTCGCTGTATGTGAGAATCAGAGCAAGAACCAGTATCAGCATCCTCCCAATTGCAATGGTCATCAATTAGATCCATCATTTCAATCGGCATGTCTAATGGGATAATTTTCAAACCAACAGAGTTTGCTGTTTTTACTAACTCTCCGTAACCAGTACTAGCAGCACTATTCCAATTCCAGTTTTCTTTAAAGTGTAGTTTTATCGCATCAAAACCTTTTCCTGTACGTTGATAAAACTCAATTTTCTCTTTTATTTTTAACGGTAACATCTCCATTGCAAAATGAGTAAAACCAGCCGCTTTAAGTTGTTTAAGTGCACGCATAGCTTCATATTTGTAAGAAGCTGGATTATGGCTAGATTCCGCAATAATAACCAAACGAGCATTACCAGCCATTTTTCTGTAATTTACATCCGTGTTAATTTTATTCATTGTTATTCCATAACTTATTTATATTGATTACGCTCTTAAACTACATAATAGAACCAGCAAACTACATCATTTTTCTGCAAGGAAAGCAGTATCCGAATAATATAATTAAATTAAAACCTGTTAGCTAATAAACTAACCCTACGGCCTCTACTACAACAGATTTTAATCTGCTCAATAGCATAGATAAAATACTTCTCACGGTACTATAACTAAGGTCAACAATCTTAACGCCAGGTTTACCGACAAAAGTTAAAATATGACCTAGTAATCCTTTACAATCTTCAGCATATTCACGAGTCAATTGAGATAATTCAACTAATGAACGAGCAATCAAATCATAAATGGATAACGTTGAACTGACGCCTACTTGGGCAAGTATTGAAGTCAATTTACCACTTGAACGTAAAAGCCATATTAATCCTGCACTGATTTTATCTGACCAGTGGGCATTAAAACACGCTAAATGACGTTTCTCATACTTTAAGCGAACATGTTCAAGATTACAGATTGACCCCATTTGCATCTGCTTGTAATCAGCATATCGAGAAGCTGTATTAATATAACCTGGCGCGTTGCCTTTCATTTTGTGTGAGGCCCCTACAAAAGAAACACACGTGCTTAATCTATATTCATCTCCAGCATGCACAAAAGGCCAAACAGGGACCATAGGCACAGGGTCACTACGATGAACTGCACGATAAATACCACTTAAACTTGTTTCAGCTTGAATCGCATACGGTGCGAAACCCACTCTTGGTGACCCAAAAGTATATAATTTGACAGGAATGTTAAACGTTTTTCTAATCCAGATTACAGCAAGGTTTGCTAAAGCACCTCCTAAACTATGGCCAACACAATGTAAAGGCTTATTTCCAAGCTTTTCTAGTAAAGTTTTGATTTGAGGTTTCATTGAGTTAAATGTTCTATTAAAACCTGAGTGAACTAATTGGTTATTTGGGCCAGATGTTACACCACAATGGAGATCGGTAAGCGCATCACACATACCTGCAGTACCACGAAAAACAAGTACTGCCTCTCCTTTATACATTCCCTCATTACGACCTATACCAAAAAAACCGAAACCTGACGTATGGTTTAAAATATGTTCAGCTGTAGTCCCTGATACACCATGTAACGTTGACTTTTGAGCATTAAACAAGAATTGCTTCGCCAACATTGCAGGAGTATTTATTTTTGATATATTATCTTTTTTGATATACTCACTGTCATAAGCAAATTCGGCAAGGTTTGATGCCAATGTAGGTGTTAATGTTTTCATTTCATTCCTTTGAAGTTTATATTTTTAAAAATTAAAAGTTAAAAAAATCTTCGTCATCATCATTTAACTCATAAATATCAAAATCTTTTTCCCATCGGCAAATACTTTCACCATCAAACTCTAAGTTCTCGTTCGTTTTATTCGGAAAAGTAAACAAGACCTCTTTATTATTTAAATCACAATTAAGTGAAGTTAATTTCTCTTTAACTTCTTCAAACTCTGTTATGCCACCTAAACGTGAATGCCATAATAAAAAAGTACTACTCTCATTACATACCGAAATTTTTTGTATTACAGTATCATTGACAAACATATCACCAGGCTTTTTTGAACTTATACTGACTTCTGGCATAAAGAAACAACCACTCTCGTCCGTTAACGTTTCATCATTGTTTTCAACTTGATGAATATAACTGAGTTCTCTTATCACTTTGGCGCCAACAACAGGTTTTCCGTTTAACAAAACCTGTCCTTTAACTTCTGAGCACATGTGTACGTCGTATTTTTTTAGTAGTCCAAACATGTTGAGCAAATCTCCCTATTAAAAATACTCTCGATAATTAAACATCTATCGAAGATACTTCATTTTAACCCGTTAAAAATATTTACCTTCAATCAAAAAGCGTGGCAGAGAGTCACTTTCAACCGTTACCTCATTACCCATATCGTGCCACATACACGCCATGCCTAATAATTGCAGGGGTAAGAATGAATTGATGGGTGCATGATCAGGGCCTGACTCATAAATGTGGTAGCGTTCTTGGGCTTGCAAATTTTTGGCAAGTGCTTCATTAAAATCACAACCAATATCAAAAGTTAATGGCGTTAATGAAGCCAAGGTTTCTAAATATCCCATAGCAATATATAACGCCCAATCATCATTTTGCTTAACAGCCATTCCCATGCACTCGTCTAGCAATTTCGGGTAATCGGCTTGATGATGGTGATAAGCTTGAAATACTTCAACTAACTTATAAGAAACGGGGCCTGCTTGTGTCGCACTTTGTTTCATCGTTTCTATAGAGAAATTTGCCAAGCTATCCATACTTTCAGTATCGCGAGTTATAACCGCTAAAAAATAGGCTTCAATCCATTCTGATGGCGCTGCATAACCAGCTTCTAACATACCTTTACCATTCCATGTCACTTCAGGTAAATCATATATTTTAAAGGTTTGCTCTTGCTCTGGGTGCTCTGCAAGTTTTAAGAACGCGGCGTACATTTTTGACGCATAACGTAACCCCGTGGCAGATTCTTGCTCAACCTCGGGGGTTTGCTCTTCCCAAGTAAGCCAGCGAGATAATTCCAAGTATAGATCAGGAAGAGCAATAAGATTATCACGACGAATAGTGATTACCTGAGGCGCCATTTCAATCATTCTTCTAGGAGATGCTAACCGTTTGTCTAATTTGGCTAAATCTATTTTTACTTTACGCTCAATATTCATTATGTACCTACTATTTTACTGGGATCTATATCAAACTCAGATATGTTAACTTCACCGACTATGGAACCCGATGCTGTTTTAGTAATCGGTGTTTCAATATGTAAATATTGTACTTTCTTTCCCGTTAACGATGCTTCTTTCAATGCGTCGGCTGCCTGCCAATCTGTAGTATCTGGATCTTTGAGCCTCATTGACTTAGTAATGGTTTGTGCATATTTCGTTGTGCCTTGCTGATAATATTCATCACCAATTTTCTTTTTACCTAATGGGCTACTGCCACCTTTAGCTTCAACAATAATGACATCACCATCAGCATTTTTATAAACCATATCAAAGTTACCCGATACTGATGTGGAACTATCTAAGCTCGTTGGGTGAATGCGAGCATAACCAGGGTACAATATTTCAATTGCTGCATCTGCTGCTTTTTCACCAATTTTGGCTGATTCATTGTTAATCAGTGGTATTTGGTCGTTATAACGTTGTGTTTCTTCTGGTGAAGCTTTTGCCTTGTGCTTATCTCGCTCGACCATTTCCTCATCACGAGTGTCTACATGCTCTTTCAAATGTACTGGAAGAGAAGAAACAGTCCGTTTACTGCCTGCCTTCTTAGTTGCTTTGTTAAGCTTTAATTCATTCTCAGTCAACGTTCCTGTTTTACTAGACCATTCTTCATTGACCAATTTGCCATCAATAATATGCCCACCAACAAACTGTTCTATAGTCATCGTAGTTTCAATCACTTTATCGCCTACTTCTCGTGTTAAAGTAATTCTGCCGTTATCAACATCCATAGATTCGATACTATATTCATGCTCAAGTCTATTTTCACCATTTGGTCTTGTTACTTTAATATTGGCTGTTCTGGCATCTACTGAAGAACTGTCTTCAGCAATTTGTAATATTTTGGCTTTTGTTGCCGGGTCAACAATATCGCCTATCATCTTAGAAAGCTTTTCCACACCTTCTTTACACAACAATCCAAATGGATCCACCCAATTCACTGGATTAGGCGTATATTGATAATGGTTTATGCCACCCACTAATCCAATAGGGTCTTGATGTATAAATCTAGCTTGCTGTGGGCTGTAGTACCGAAAGCGGTTGTAGTGTAACCCTGATTCGTCATCAAAGTATTGGCCTTGAAAACGGATTGGGTTAGTTATCTTGTCTTGCTTGGCTGCATCTTTACAATCTGTATATTCAATGTCTCTATGTTTAATAGATGTTCTTTCAATTGTCTGACCAAACACGTCTTGTTGGCTGTGCCAGACGATTTTAGCATTTTCATCCGTTAAGCAAATCGGTGTGCCTAGTTGGTTTAGATGGTAATAATAAACCTGCCCGGACTTAATGAGTGCTACAGGTGTGAAAGTATCAGGCTGATAAATATACCAGCTGTATTCACCTAAAGTGCATTCGCCAATAAGCTGATGATTGTCCCAAATGAAGTCGGTGCGACCGAGTTCGGTGATTTTTGCACTGCGACGGCCTAGGGCATCATATTCGTATTGCGTCAGCTTGCCATTAACGTTGATTTGCACCAGTTGGTTTAAGCCATTAAAGCTACGCTGTTGTTTATCGCCCGTACCCACTTGGCTGATTTGGTTGCCACTGGCGTCGTAACGGTAATCGATGCCTGCCATACTCATTAAGCGGTCGTTGTTAACCACCAAATCATTAAGGTTTTTATTGGGCTTTATTGCATCGGATGACAAAGCCGATGACGCTGGCTGTTGAATGTGTTCTGCACACTCTAATCCTGCAGAGCCATTAACACGACCTTCAATCAAAAGCAGATGCGTTAACCAGTAACGCATCTATATTGGGGTTATTCATTTTTTAAAGAGCTGATACTGTGTTTCGCTTTATTTATTCGCATCTATCTTCATCAATTGGCGATAGGACACTTCGTAAGGGGGGATTATGCGTCACAATCGATTTTTGAAAGCTCACATTTAAATCAGCTAATGACTCAATACCAAAT
>NZ_JACJDU010000089.1:0-5113 GCF_014163715.1 Shewanella sp. SR44-4
CGCTTGATATCGCTCGTCACCGCTCGTTATCGCTCGTCAACGTTTATACCGCTTGATAACATTCTTGATAGTCAGCATTCAATGATTGAAAAGGGATACGATATGACAACACGACCACTTATCTTTACCGACATCGATGGCACTTTACTGGACCATTTTGACTATAGTTTTAGTCATGCAATTGAAGTGATTGAAGCATTGAATGAACGCCATATTCCTATTATCGCTAATACCAGTAAAACCTTTGCTGAAATGGTGAAGTTACAACAAACCATCGGATTTAACTCACCGTTTATATCTGAAAATGGTGCAGTCGTTTATATTCCAATTGGGTACTTTGACCAACAGCCAGAGGGGACATTTACCCAAGGATATTATTGGATAAAAGAGTTTTGTCAGCCGCGACAATACTGGCTTGAATTGTTAAACCAACATGCACAGGCATTTAACGATGACTTTATTGGTTTTTCATCTTTATCAGTTGAAGAGTTATGTGAGATAACCGATTTGTCACCCGATAATGCCAAATTGGCTTTGATTAGACATTATGCCGAGCCAGTACTTTGGCAAGGTAATGAAGTTAATAAACAAGCCTTTATTGAGTTGATGACAAGCGTTGGTGCACATACCCTGCAGGGGGGACGCTTTCTACATGTGGGCGGAGATAGCGATAAAGGCAAAGCAATGAAATGGTTAGCCGATATCTATTCCAAGCAATATAGCGCTCCGGTGACTACTATTGCACTTGGTGACAGTGGTAATGACAATGCCATGCTCGAAGCTGCTGATCTTGCAATACAAATTAAGTCACCTGTTCATCCATTTCCCATATTAACGACCCAAAAACAAAGTATTCAAAGCAGTGAGTGCGGCCCTAAAGGTTGGGCCGAATGCATCAAGCAAACTCTATTGTCTTCATCGGCTGAATCGCAGCTAAACCAACTACCATTTGGAGGGGCGTAACATGGCCGACTTTTATCAAAATGGCATTGTCACCACAATGCATAATTTAACCCGACGTACCCATGAAGAGCTTGAGCAAGACTTAATCAAGTTTTCAAAAACGCGTCCGTTAGGATTAATTTTGCCATCTCTGTATTCAGAGCTAGAAGGCGCCGCACTTAAAGATATTGTCGGTAAATTAAAACAGGTGCCGTATTTATCCGAAATTGTAATTGGATTAGATAGGGCCGATCTGAAGCAGTACAAACACGCGCTAAGCTTTTTTGGTGAGTTACCGCAGCATCACCGAATACTATGGAATGACGGCCCACGTTTACAAGCGCTAGATGCAAAGCTGCAAGCGTTAGGATTAGCCCCTAAAGAGCTGGGTAAAGGTCGAAATGTCTGGTACTGCATGGGCTATATTTTGGCTTCAGGCAAAACAGAATCGGTTGCATTGCATGACTGTGACATCGTGACCTATGAAAAATCATTACTCGCTAGACTGCTTTATCCGGTCGCTAATCCACAGTTTAACTATGAATTTAGCAAAGGGTATTATGCACGTGTGTCTAATGGGCAAATTAATGGTCGAGTGTCACGTCTATTAGTTACACCGTTAATTAAAGCGCTTAAAAAAGTGGTCGGTTACAACGAATATTTAGAATATATGGACAGTTTTCGTTACCCATTAGCGGGTGAGTTTTCATTTAGACGAGACGTGCTCAACGACCTACGTATTCCAAGTGACTGGGGCTTAGAAATTGGGGTGTTATCAGAAATGCAGCGTAATTATGCCCATAATCGCATTTGTCAGGTCGATATTGCCGACAATTACGATCATAAACATCAAGACTTATCATTGGATAATGAAGAAGCGGGCTTGTCTAAAATGTCGATTGATATCACCAAAGCATTTTTCCGAAAATTAGCCACTCAAGGTAATACTTTTAGCACCGAATCGTTTCGAACCCTTAAGGCAACTTATTACCGTATTGCCCTCGATTATGTCGAAACCTATCATAATGATGCATTAATGAATGGCTTAACCACCGATATACATTTAGAAGAAAAAGCGGTTGAAATGTTTGCCCAAAATATTGTCACGGCAGGGCAACGCTTTTTAGATAATCCAATGGAAACCCCGTTTATGCCAACATGGAGCCGAGTCGTGAGTGCCATGCCCGACGTGCTTGAACAGCTTAAAGCTGCTGTTGAAGCCGATAATGCCGAGTTTAGCTAATATCAAAATCGACCAAGAGGACACCCTATGTCAGTAATGGATGGATTACAGCAAAAGCTGCAGCAACAACTTAGCTGTATTTACAACGATGTCGACATTAGCACAAGTGTGCCAGCATTGGCTGATCAGCTCATCGATATCATGCGTATCACCGAGTATTGTCAAGTGCCCGAACCCTTTGTAAATCATTGGTCTGAAAAAGACATTATTATGATCACTTATGGTGACAGTGTGATCCAACAAGGTGAGCGGCCACTCACCACGCTGGCACAATTTATCGACAGCTATTTAAGTTGCATCAATGCTGTGCATATTTTACCGTTTTTTCCTTACAGTTCAGACGATGGTTTCTCGGTTATCGACTATTCAAGTGTTAACGAAGGGCTCGGGTCGTGGGCAGACATCAGTGCTATCGCCAGTAAACGACGATTGATGTCAGATTTAGTGATCAATCATTGTTCTAGTCGAAGCTTATGGTTTGATAATTTCTGTAAAGGTGAGGGTGTAGGACATGACTATTTCTTTACTGCCAATCCAAATGATGACTTAAGTGCGGTGGTTCGGCCAAGAACGTCAGCACTATTAAGACCAACAGAGACACCTAACGGAACTCAGCATGTGTGGTGTACCTTTAGTCATGATCAAGTTGATTTTGATTTTCGTAATCCACAAGTATTAATCGAGTTTGTCCGCATCATTCGTCAATATTTAGATGCGGGTGTGAGTATTTTTCGCCTCGATGCGGTGGCTTTTTTATGGAAAATAGTCGGCAATAAATCAATTAACTTACCGCAAACCCATGAAGTTGTACGTTTATTGCGGACATTAATTGAACACGCCCAACAAGATGCCATTATCATTACCGAAACTAACATTCCAAACACCCAAAACTTAACTTATTTTGGTAATGCAAACGAGGCACATTGCATATATAACTTCTCGTTGCCGCCTTTATTGATCAACAGCCTGATTACCGGCAGTTGCTTATACTTAAAGCGCTGGCTTATGAGTATGCCGCCCGCACAAGACGGCACCACTTACTTTAATTTTATTGCTTCTCACGATGGCATTGGTTTACGCCCGGCAGAGGGCTTACTCGACGAAGATGAGATTGAAACTCTGGTCGACACCATGAAGCAATTCGGTGGTCAAATTTCATCAAGAACCACAGAAGATGGCCTGCAAAAACCTTACGAAATGAACATAGCCTTGTTTGATGCGTTACAAGGAACCACTAAAGGTAAAGACCTATGGGGAATGCAACGTTTTGTGTGTGCTCATACCATTATGTTAGCGCTCGAAGGAATTCCAGGTATTTATATTCACAGTTTACTGGGAACCCGCAACGACTATGAAAAACTGGCCAATACTTCCCATAATCGGGCCATTAACCGTCATCGTTGGGATCTCAATCAACTAACGGAACAACTAAATGATGCCAACAGCGATCATAGCCAAGTGCTAACCGAGCTGACCAATTTAATCAATATCCGTACTCAGCAAATTGCATTTCATCCCAATGCCACTCAATTCACCTTACACCTAGGGTTACAGCTATTTGGTTTTTGGCGTCAAAGTCGTAATCGTAAACAAAGTATCTTTTGTATCAGTAACGTATCTGACCAAATCACCGATCTCCCCATTAACGAACTGAACCTTATTATTGCGGAAAACTGGGTTGATCTATTAAGCGGACAACCAATAGAAGACATCACCCAAACAATGTCACTGCAACCCTACCAAACTGTGTGGATAAGCAATGTACGTATCTAGGGCGGACTATGTCCGCTAGGCCGCTACGCGGATAGTGCGCTTCGCTTCTAGGGACCGCTTTGCGGCTAAGATGTTATAGCATCTAGCCGCGCAGCGTCCTAGCAGCTCGCAGGTTCGCGAGAGGGCGGACTACGTCCTGCTAAAACAGCTTCGCAGCTCAGATTGACTCGCTGCGATACTAGGCTGTTGATTTTATAGTATCTAACCGCGTAGCGTCCTAGCTGCTCGCAGGTTCGCCAGAGGACGGACTACGTCTTGCTAGAACAGCTTCGCAGCTAATATTGACTCGCTGCGCGACTAGGCTGTTGATTTTATAGCATCTAGCCGCGTAGCGTCCTAGCAGCGTAGCGATCTAGGCTCTTGGATTGTCATCGCTCTTTAACACTATTTCCGTTTGTTATCATTTGTTATGAAACCTTGTTAACTTGACAACGCCTTTGCTCTCTATAAGCTAATAAGAATTAACATCTTGTTTTTGGAGCCTGTATGAAAACCTTATTTATCGCTGCGGCAGTATTAGCATTGAGCGCATGTAGCACCTTGAAATCTACTTCAGACTTCGATCCATCGGTATCATTTGAACAATATAAAACCTATTCATGGGTAGAGAAAAAAAATGAAGATGCGGGCTATCATTTAGACGGACTCATGGACCAACGTGTTCGTGCTGCTGTCGAAACTCAATTAAGCCAAAAAGGCATCAGCAAAGCCGACAAACAAAATGCCGATTTATTAGTTAACTACATCACCAAAGTTGATAAAAAAATCAATATCGACACCTTTAACAGTAACTTCGGCTATAACCCATATTATGGCCCTCGTTGGGGATTCGGAGGCAGTCTTCATAGTGAAACGACTGTGCGTGAATATGATGTTGGCACATTAATGGTCGACTTAGTTGACAACAAAACCGGTAAGTTAATTTGGCGTGGTACTGTGGCCGATACCGTGCGTGAACAAAGCACTCCAGAAGAGAGAATTAACACTATCAATCAAGCAATTGGTACTGTAATGATGAATTACCCACCCAAGCCGAATAAGTAACCTTTAGCACAACATAAAGTATCCAATGAAAGCCTCGTTTATCGAGGCTTTCTTTTTTTGTAGGCTAGCAATATCTATATCTATATCTATATCTATATCTATATCTATATC
>NZ_JACJDU010000008.1:0-114808 GCF_014163715.1 Shewanella sp. SR44-4
TACTGACTGTATTTACTGACTGTATTTACTGACGTTGTTTACTGACGTTGTTTACTGACGTTGTTTACTGATCATTATCATTCGCTACATAGAGCTTTGCTAGATATTGCTTCGCGACATCGTCCCAGCTAAATCGCTGTTTGGCGGCATTATGCTTCACCTGTTGCCAAGTATCGCTGCCATATAACGCAAGAACTTGATTAACACGTTCAACCAGGGCTTGTCCTTGTGCAGCTAGCGTTTCACCATTAAACACCCAGCCGCTGACATTATCTGTAATCGTGTCGTTCAGTCCACCCACGCCATGAACCAAACAAGGTTGCCCTGCCCGCATTGCCAGCATTTGACTTATTCCACATGGCTCAAATGAGCTTGGCATTAAAAATAAACTGCCCGATTGATAAAGTTGCTCAGACAATGCTTCATCATAACCGTGTAAAAATAAAAAGTTATCATAACGCGCAGCTGTAGCTTGCAGAACCTTAGCAATATGCAGATCACCACTACCAAGCAACATAAACACCCCGTTGGGTTGTTGTCGCTTTAATGATTCAAGTACCGCTTCTAGTACTGTTTTTGCTGAGGAAAGGCTTTTATCTATTTGCGTTGCACTATACGGTTGCAACAAAATCAACACTTTTTGCTCAGTTAACCGACCTACTGATGTCAGTAAAAACCGTTGTTTGTCATCATCAAACGTTTGGCTATTTACCTCTAACGATCGCAGATGCTCCGCCAATACAGCATGCTTATACTGACTCATTCGCGTGAGCGCAATGGTGTCTAATACACTGACATTATTGGCCTTTGCTTGCCATTTGATAATCGCGTTTTCCGCTTGGTGCAATAACCCTGCATATCCTGTTTGATGATCAACATCATTTAGGGGCTTATCATCATAAACACAACCATTAATGATCCCAACGACATTACCTTGCAGCGCTTTAGTGGCTAAATCTAGCTCTAATCCTTCACCGCCAAAAAAGCCTTTATGATAATCCGACGGCATTAACACTTCACGGGCATAACTGGGCGACACCAAGTGCACTTTATCACTCAGTACTATGCCCATTCGCATTGGATTAATGCAATTGTTGTAACGTGGATCAAATAAGCTTACATCTGCAACTGCATTCAATTTTTCCATGTACTGTGGAAACCAATGGGCAAACGATGAATCATCACCGCTGAAGGGGCGGATCCCCTGCAAAGCCAAATTATGGATAGTGAACACACAAGGCATCGCCTGCAATGCCGAGAACTCCGCCACGCAGCCGCGAAGCATCGCCACCATTGCGGTGTGCCAGTCATGCAGATGCAACACATCGAAACAAGGTAATAGCCTTTTGACAAGGCATGTGGCAACACTCAATGAAAACAAAGCAAACTTGGTCGCATCTTCGGCAAACGGTCTGTCGGCTGAACCATTACAGTAAACCTGACCTTGATGGTTAAACAGCGGATGATCGAATAGATAAATTTGGGCGCCAGTATTATCTTGCTCACCGATATCGACCATTTCGTCTTTGTTTTGCGGCCTAGGCATCCGATACACAGATACCACATGACGCTCACCCGCAAAATCAACTTCAATATCTGCCATATGTACGGCACAATATTGTTGAGCTAAAAAACCATAATTAGGCATAGCGACATCGGCTATCACGCTGCATTGGCCTAATGCGGGTGGCAAGTCGCGGATAACATCCGCCATGCCACCTACTTTAGCGCCGTGCAGTGCATCGTTTTCTGCTGCCACCAGCAGTACTCGCTTTACACTCACAAGAGTCATTTACGGTCCTTATTCGTAACCAACAGGTAAACCCAACATTTTACGAGTTACTAAGGTAATACCTTTTTCGGATACCCTAAAACCTCTTGCCCTGTCGTGATCTTGATTATAACCAATCACCATGCCTTCTGGGATGATACAACCCCGATCTAAAATGGCATTTTGGATTTTACAGTTCTTTAATACCACCACATCGGGTAATAATACCGAGTCTTTTACCGACGAATAAGAACATACCCGCACTTCATCAAACAACACGCTACGTTTAACTTTTGCGCCGGAGATAATACAACCACCGGACACAATAGAATCAACCGCCATACCGCGTCTATCTTCATCATCGAACACAAATTTAGCCGGAGGTAATTGTTCTTGATAGGTCCAAATAGGCCATTTGGCATCATACAAATTCAATGCCGGCGTAGGTGATAATAGCTCCATATTGGCTTGGAAAAATGAATCTAAGGTACCCACATCGCGCCAATAAGCAGGTTCGTCTGGAACAGCACTAGTAAAAGGAAACGCGAACACATTATGCTTTTCTATGATTGCCGGAATGATGTCTTTACCAAAGTCACGGTCTGAGTTTTCGTTGTTCGAATCCTTTTTCAATTGATCGAACAAAAACTTGGTATTAAACACATAATTGCCCATCGAGGCTAAACACATTTCCGGATCGTTTGGTGTCGGTTTAGGCTCAGCCGGTTTTTCTTCAAAGCCAATCACCCGATTAGTGCTATCGACTTCCATTACCCCAAATGCCCCCGCAGCTTCGGCTATCGGCGTTTCTAAACAGCACACGGTCATGTCGGCACCTGATTCTGCATGGGCGGCTAACAAGCCGGCATAATCCATGCGGTACACATGATCGCCAGATAGAATCATCACGTATTTAGGTATTTCATGGCGAATAATATCGATATTTTGAAACACAGCGTCTGCGGTACCTTGATACCAATTACCTGATGTTTGTTGCGACGCCGGTAATATCTCAACCGATTCACCCAATTCCTTCTTAAAGTGGCCCCAACCACGAGTAACATGCCGAATAAGTGAGTGTGATTTATATTGTGTCACCACTCCCACGCGACGAATTCCAGAGTTAATACAATTCGATAATGGGAAATCAATAATCCTGAATTTACCACCAAAATATAACGCCGGTTTAGCGCGCCAGTCGGTTAATTCGTACAACCGAGAACCACGACCACCCGCCAAAATAAGCGCATAGGTATCACGAGTTAAATTACTAATATAACGAACATTACTCATAAGCAGACTCCATTTGACTATCAAAGATAGCCATCAATAAATAAGCATTGATCTACGACTTACTTGTTAACTAAGCGGCATAACACCGCCATCCCTGTATTACTTTTTCATCCAGATTTCGTCGCGGTAACCCGCTATAGTGTTGTCGCTTGAAAAACGCCCGCTTGCGGCGGTGTTTCTAATACTCATTTTTTGCCAACTATCTTGATCAAGATAGGTTTTTGCCACCTGTTCTTGTGCCAAGCAATAACTGTCAAAATCGGCAGCGGTCATCCATTGGTCGTTAGGGTCGACAATCGAGGCAATAATGTTGTCGAAAATACCCGGTTCGACCAAATTGAAATGAGCGCTTTTGAGCATGTCCATCACCCCATGAAGGGCTTTAGAATGTTCAACGATGTGCTGAGGTTGATAATTCATTCGGGCTTGGCTTACTTGATTAGCATCTAAGCCAAATAAGAAAAAGTTCTCATCACCCACTTCTTCAAGCATTTCAATATTGGCACCATCTAATGTGCCGATAGTCAAAGCGCCATTCATCATGAATTTCATGTTGCCTGTGCCTGAAGCTTCTTTACCTGCTGTTGATATTTGCTCAGATAAGTCGGTACCCGGACAGATTTTTTCCATCGCACTAACGTTATAGTTAGGCAGGAAAGCCATACGTAAATACGGCGTCACCAGTGGATCAGAATTGACCATATGGGCGACATTGCTTGCTAACTTAATGATTTGTTTTGCCATGGCATACCCTGGCGCAGCTTTGCCACCAATTAATACGCAACGGGGAACCATATCTTGAGTATCGCCATTTAAAATTCGACGATATAAATGAATAACGTGCAGAATATTCAATAATTGGCGCTTGTATTCATGGATACGTTTTACTTGCACATCGAACATCATCAGAGGGTCAAATTCAATCCCACATTGCTGATGCACAAAAGTGGTTAACACTTGTTTATTCTCGAGTTTTATTTGCGCCCATTCCTTAACAAATGCTTTGTCACTGGTGAAAGCATTTAACGCGGTAAGACGTGATAAATCGTTAATCCACTCATCGCCTAAGCGACGACAAATCAACTCAGATAATTTAGGATTACAATACGCGAGCCAACGCCTAGGGGTGACACCGTTGGTTTTGTTATTAAATTTGTGGGGCCACAGTTGATAGAAGTCATTGAATAACCCTTCTTTAAGTAACTGAGTATGTAACCCCGCCACACCATTAACCGAAAAACTGGCAACAATCGCTAAATATGCCATCCGTATTTGCTGCTCTGGGCCTTCTTCAATAATCGACATGTTGGCCAACTTTTGAATATCTGCGGGCCAATGATGAGCCACTTGTTCAAGATAACGTGCATTGATTTCGAAAATAATTTCGACAATTCGCGGCAACATATTTTTCATCATCGGCACAGACCAACGCTCTAGTGCTTCTGGCAATAAAGTATGATTGGTATACGCCATAGATTCACTGGTGATCGCCCAAGCGGTATCCCAACTCAAGCCATATTGATCAAGTAACAACCGCATTAACTCAGGTACTGCAATGCTCGGGTGAGTATCATTAAGTTGCAACACGTTATGAGTACTAAACTGGCTAAAGTCTTCACCAAATTGACCGACGTAACGGGCCAGCAAGTCTTGTAAGCTGGCAGACGACAAAAAGTACTGTTGTCTTAACCGCAATTCTTTGCCGTTAACACTCGAATCATTGGGGTACAACACCATGGTGATTTGTTCGGCTAGGTTTTTCGTCGCGACGGCTTCAGCATAATCACCTTCGTTAAACTCTGCTAAATCAAACTCGTCATTGGCTTCTGCCTTCCACAAGCGCAGCGTATTAATTCGGCCATTTTTAAATCCTGGGATCGGCACGTCATAAGGCACGGCCAGTACATTTTGAGTTTCCGCCCACACATGGTGTCGATGCCCTTGTTTATCGACATAGGTTTCGGTATGGCCAAAAAAGGGAACGGTCACAATACGATTGGCAATACGGACTTCCCATGGATTACCGTGTCGTAACCAACGGTCCGGACGCTCAACTTGGTAACCATCGACAATTTTTTGCACAAACATGCCATATTGATAACGAATACCGTAACCAGTAACCGACAAATCTAAACTGGCACAACTGTCGAGGAAGCACGCCGCAAGTCGTCCAAGCCCGCCATTGCCTAAGCCCGCATCTTGCTCAACTTGCTCAAGCTCTTCTAAACTAGTCGCGTATTCAGTCATGACTTGTTGCGCATCGGCGGTAATGTCTAAACTCAATAATGCATTACCTAATGCTCGGCCCATCAAAAACTCTAACGACAAGTAAGCCACTTGTTTTTGTTGGTATTGATTATCTTTTATCCGTGTTTGACGCCAGTTATCCAGCATTTGCTCTTTAACACTTTGCGCCACGGCATTAAACAATTCATGTTGCTCATGTTCATCGCGACATAAACCATAACGAATATGTCTGGCTAACGAGGCTGCTAAACTGTCGCAAGGTTCACAAGGCTCTGCATGGGAACTGAGCTGATTATCTGCTGCGGTTTGTGTTGCGACTTTGGTTTTACTACTGGTCTTACTGTTAGTTTTAGCTCGACTGGCACGGGCAGTCGGTTTAGTCGCACTGGCGTTAGTTTTCGCTGTGGTCATCAATTGCTCCTTGTAAACTCGGTATGAAATAACATTAAACTACGGCTGATTAAATTGACTTGCTGACTGGCATCCACCACTGGCTCACTTTCTTGGGTATGCAATAAACAATGCCAATAACGAAAGTGAGGCAATTGCGGTAATGTAAAGGTATGTGGGGACTCATCGACATTGATCATCAACAATAAGGCTTCAGTACTTTCAGCAACGGCGCCAACATCGGCATCACCTAAATTACCGGTTAAAATAACGCTTAAGGTGCGGGTATGATGTTCACACCAATGTGATTTCGTCATCGCTTCACCTTGGCGGTTAAACCACGCTAAACCGTTATCGAATAATGCTTCTGGTTTATGAATAAATGCTTGATGACACAACATCGGAAAGCGTTTACGTAAGGTGATCAACTGAGCGGTAAAATTCACCAACGACCAATCTATTTGCTGCCAGTCGAACCAACCAATCGGATTGTCTTGGCAGTAGGCATTGTTATTACCTTGTTGAGTTTGGCTAGATTCATCGCCAGCCAATAGCATCGGCACCCCCTGAGATAGCAACAAGCACGTTAATAAATTGCGCTTTTGTCGGTTGCGAATGGCATTGATGGCGACATCGTCGCACTCGCCTTCTATGCCATAATTACTGCTACAGTTTTCTTGATGTCCATCGCGGTTGTCTTCACCGTTGGCCAAGTTATGACGATCGTCATAACTGACTACATCATGCAAACTGAAACCATCATGACTGGTGATAAAATTGATACTGGCTGCTGGCCCGCGACCGTTATGTTCAAAAAAGTCACTCGAACCATGAAATCGTTTAGCAAATTCAGGTAACAAACCACTGTCACCGCGCCAGAATTTGCGCATAGCATCACGGTAACGGTCATTCCATTCACTGAATGCCACAGGGTAATTGCCTAACTGATAACCACCAGGTCCAATGTCCCATGGCTCAGCAATCAATTTCACTTTACACAGCACAGGATCTTGAGTGATGGCGTCAAAAAATCCACTTCCTGGGTCAAAGCCATAGGCTTCTCGTCCAAGGCAACTGGCTAAATCAAATCTAAATCCATCCACGCCCATCACTTCAACCCAATAGCGCAGCGAATCCATTACCAGCATCAGTACTTGGGGATGATTAAGATTAAAGGTGTTACCACAACCGGTATCGTTAATGTTAAAACGCTTATCATTGGGTAATAAACGGTAGTAACTGGCATTGTCGATCCCGCGGAAACCATACGTTGGCCCTAAATGGTTACCTTCTGCAGTATGGTTAAATACCACATCCAAAATGACTTCAATGCCGGCTCGATGAAGTGTAGAAACCATCAGCCTAAATTCAGCAATGTCATCCGATGCAGACAAATAAGCGCTGTGCGGCGCCATAAAAGCAATACTGTTATATCCCCAATAGTTATTGAGGCCCTTTTCAATTAAAAATGGCTCATCAAAAAAACCATGCACGGGTAATAGCTCTATACAGGTTATGCCTAAGTTTTGTAAATAATCGATGATAGGTTGGCTCGCTAAACCTGCAAAGGTGCCTTGTTGCTCGCTGCTGACCTTGGGATGCTGTTGGGTAAACCCTTTTATATGGGTTTCAAATATAATGCTGCGCGCAAGGCTAATATTGAGCGGCTCAATTGGAATATCATTGACAAAGCCGCAATCAATAACCTGTGCTTTAGGCACATATGGCGCACTATCTTGGGTATCAAATGACAAATCTTCGTCCCTGGCTTCAATGTCATAACCATAAAGCGCAGGATGATATATCACCTCGCCCACCAGCTTTTTTGCATAGGGATCGAGTAACAATTTATGATGATTAAAGCGATGACCTAATTGAGGTTGATATGGGCCAAAGACACGATAACCATACAATAGCCCTGCTTGTGCATCAGCAAGATGACAGTGCCAAATTTGTCGAGTTTGATCGCTCATGATGTATTGCGCGACCTCAACTTCTCCAGTGGCATCAAAGATACACAATACGACTTGAGTAGCATGCGCCGAAAACAACGAAAAATTCACCCCGTTATCATCGAGTGTCGCCCCTAGTGGATAAGGATAACCGCTGGTCATATCCATAACATGCCCCTGTAAAGTTGAAACCATAGTGTCTGTACCCACTTATTCCGTCGACTCATCTAGCTTTCTGGTTCGTCAGTTCGTTCGTCCAGTTCTGGAGCCCAAATGCTGCAACCTAACGGAGGGACAGTAATGACAATACTGTGTGACATGCCCTGCCATGGCGTCGCTTGAGCTTCACAGGGATTATCATTGACGACGTGACTGCCGCCATAGTGACGATGGTCGCTGTTGAGCATTTCGCTGTAGCATTGCTCCGCAGGTACACCCACTCTGAAATCGTGATAAACCTGTGGAGACATGTTGACCACAATCACGACATGTTGTTGCTTATCCATGCCAAAACGACAAAATACTAAAATGTTATTTTCAGCATTGTTGCAGTCGAGCCATTGGAAACCGTCGCTATGATGATCACGTTGATATAAGGCCGGATATTGTTGATAGCATTGATTGAGATCGCGCACCCAATCTTGCACACCTTGATGTGGTGCATAGGTTAATAAATGCCAGTCGAGGCTCTGGTTATGGTTCCATTCGTTGCGCTGGGCAAACTCGTTACCCATAAACAACAGTTTTTTGCCCGGATGGGTCCACATAAAGCCATAATAAGCGCGTAATGTGGCGAACTTCTGCCAGTCATCACCAGGAATTTTATGCAGTAACGAGCCCTTACCGTGAACCACTTCATCATGACTGAGTGACAAAATAAATTGTTCGGTAAAGGCATAAACTAAGCTAAAAGTGAGCTCTCCATGGTGATAACGCCTAAAAAGGGGATCGCAACTGATATAACGAAGTGTGTCGTTCATCCAGCCCATATTCCACTTAAAGCCGAATCCTAAGCCATTATTACTGGTGGCTTGTGTCACCCCAGGCCATGCGGTGGACTCTTCAGCAATCATGTTAATACCAGGAAAACACTGATACATACGTGCGTTTAATTCTTGCAGAAAGCTGATTGCCTCAAGATTTTCACGGCCGCCAAACTCATTGGGGATCCATTGATCAGCTGTACGGCTATAATCGAGATAGAGCATTGACGACACAGCATCAAGGCGTAAGCCATCAAAATGAAATTCATCTAGCCAGTAATGCGCATTACTGTATAAAAAACTGCGCACTTCCGCGCGGCCATAGTTATAAATTAAGGTATCCCAATCCGGATGTTCGCCTTTACGGGGATCGTCATGTTCATATAAGCAACTGCCGTCAAACCGTACCAAACCGTGAGGATCGCGAGGAAAATGAGCTGGCACCCAATCGAGTAACACCGCAATGCCTTGCTGGTGGCATGCATCGATAAAAGCTTTAAGGCCATTGGCATCACCAAAGCGATACGTCGGCGCAAATAACCCCACGGGTTGATAACCCCAAGAGCCATCGAACGGATATTCACTGATTGGCATTAGCTGTAAATGGGTAAAGCCCATTTCTTTGATATAAGGCACCAACTCGGCTATTAGCTGCGAGTAATCGGTATAATCTTGGCCGTCATCCCCGTTGCGGCGCCATGAGGCTAATTGCACCTCATAAATAGACATAGGTTGTACATGTGGTTGATGACTTGCCCGTTCTGTTAACCATTGACTATCTTGCCAGTCATAGCCTTCTACTCGAGGTATTTTCGACGCATTATGAGGTGACGGTTGCATGGCGACCGCATAAGGATCGGACTTAATAACTTGATTGCCATGCATATCGCTAATGGCATATTTATAGTGCTGATCGGGTTCAACCTCGGCAATGAAAATATCCCACAGCCCACTGGCTGGATGATGACGCAACACATGGCGCTTATTGTCCCATAAATTAAAATCACCAATCACCGCAACTTGCTTAGCATTTGGCGCCCAAACACAAAAATGAACCCCTTTTACATCGTGATGTTCACGCCAATTAGCGCCTTGAAAATGGTATGTTTGCAGCTGGCTTCCTTCGCCAAATAAATACACATCGTCAGGATTAAGTAGACTGTCAAATTGATATGGGTCGGTGATAAGCTGCTCACACAACGGATATTGCACCCGTAATAGATAAGCAAAATGGTTAACTCTGCGGCCCATTTTACCGGCAAATAAACCTTGTTCATTAACTTGCTCAAGCGTCGCCACTTTACGTCGATCTTTAGCATTCAACACATCAACACTGAGCGCACCAGGTATTAAGCAACGAACAACCAGCGCTTTATCATCATTAACACTGTGCATACCAAGCAGTGAAAACACATCGGTGTACTCACCATTTAATAAGGCCATTTCACTACCTTGTTGAAAATACGGGGTCGCTACTGTCATATTTAATGATCCATTAATGAGCAAGTTTATCGGATGACTATGTGTTTACTGCACTTGTGTTAACTGCACTGGCGTGAGTTCGGGACTTTCGCGCCGATGCTATCGCTTCAAGACGTTGCTGCACTTTAGGGCTTTGGGACATTTGTTTGATAGACAGGGGTAATCGGCGTTGCCAATTAGGGAACTCTTTCCAAGTACCGGGAATATTTACCCCGTGTTTATCAGCGACTAAATCACTTAATTGCACACTAAATAGTTGTGCATTGCCCTTAGCAGCAACGCGTATCCAAGCCAACAACACACTATCAAAATCTAATTGTTCGGCTGATGTCATGGGGGTTGGTAGCTCAAATGCTTGTTCGCGGATAAGCAAGTCAATCAATTGCTGTTTTTCTTGCTGACGCTGGTCCATGACCTGATGTAACTTGTCATCGGTTTCAATCAATTCAAGTTGACGTCGTAGGCGTAAATCCGCAGCAAACCACCACGCAGAAAGTGTCGGTACATCGTGATTAGCCAACATCATCAGGCTTTGACGTTTATAGTCTTGTGGTGGTTTGAACCCATTATGGTCTTTACAGAAATAAAATAATTCATTTGATAAAATGCCCGCTTGGTGTAAACACGACACAATCTCTGGTGGTACTATGCCTAAATCTTCGCCAATTACGATGCAACGAGCACGCTGGCTTTCTAAACAAACAATGGCGAGCAAGGTGTCCAGCGGATAATATACATAGCAACCTTTACCAAGTTCTTCATGCAGAGGCCACCACCACAAACGTAGTAATCCCATAACATGATCAATTCTCAGCGCGCCGCAGCTTTGCATATTACTGCGAACCAATTGGATAAAATGGCTAAAATTATGTTGCTTTAATTTCACCGGATCGAATGGGGTTAAGCCCCAATTTTGGCCTTGCTCAGCAAAAGGATCTGGTGGTGCGCCGATACTGGCGTTATCACAAAACAAATCTGCATTGGCACTAATTTCAGCGCCATGACTCACCGCACCTACGGCCAAATCACGAATAAGCCCAATACTCATACCGCATTGTTTTGCATTCAACTGACAAGCTTGTAATTGTTCATCGGCGACAAATTGCAGATACAAATAAAAGCCAACATCTTGAGTGAAATATTTAGATGCTAATTCCACTTCGACGGTAACAAACTGCATCAACGCAGCTTCATCTTGTACAAAAAACTCTTTATAGGCCTTGTATCTTGGGGTTTCTAGCTTGATGTGGTGAGAACAAAATATTTGATACATTTTCTCGAATGCTGCGTATTTAAGACTGTGCACTTCATCGTAATTAATAAGATGTGCTTGATTCAGTACTAACCTTTTTTGCTGCCATTTTTGTGATGATAACTGCCCATTAAGGGCTTTATATTCATGAACGGCTTCTATTTGTATGTACAAGGGGTTTAACCGACGGCGGTCTGTTGGACTGTATGGACTGGGGTTATCTGGCTGGCTTATGTCTACTGCATGTAATGGATTGAGAAGAATAAAATCAGCACCAGCATGGGCAGCGTACTCAATAAGCTCAGCTAAATTGCCAAAATCACCAATGCCCCATTGCGCATCATTACGCAATGCATACAGTTGCGCATTAAGCCCCCAAGATTGCTTACTGTTGTTAAGTGGTTGCACTAGGCGACCTTGATAAGCCGTAGACGGTGCAACCATCAACTGTCCATGTAAGGTATCTTTATGCTGAGGATCGTTAATAAACGCTAAATCGAGTTGGTGATAACCTAAATGTAATTTAGCTTTATCAAGTATTAAACGATATTGGCAATAACGTTGATCATTAATATGATATTCGCCAGCAATAACACAATCACTCACATCGGCATTCACCGAAATTGTGTCAATATTTTCACCGCTGATGGTCACCACAAACTCAAATGAATAATGCTCTGGCAGATAGATATCAACATGAGGCTTATCAATAGTACACCACTGAAAACCATGTAGCGGTACCAACCAAGGCTGTACATCGAGTTGCTCTATTCTGGCGTCTATCTTTGGTGGTGATAAATGCTGCTGAGTAAAAGCCTGTACATCGAATAGTTGCTGGTCAGGCTTATTCATACCATGAAGGTGCTCATGTTGATCAAACGACGATTGCAACAACATTGTGGTTAAAATGCCCTGCCTGTCCTTAGCAGGTATGTGAACAAGATTACCGAAACAATCGATAAACTCTGCCCCAACGCCTTGCAAATATAGCAACTTCTCTAGTCCCATATTTGTCTTCCTCGCGATAATTAACTGCATTAATTCCAGCAGTTACCATGCCAGTTCATCATAACAAATTGACGACAGATTAATTGCAGTAAGATGACAATGGCTATTCATTAAAAATCATATAGTTACTAAAGAAAGGTTAAGATTGTATTGCTCGTTTAATACGCTTGTTTTAAGTTTGTTTTTTGCACAAAAATAGTGCACAACAATCAAATCAGTGCATATTATCTATGGATTTCAAGTGGAAGCGCCTTAAAAAGAGGCAGTTGATATCATTGCTATTATGATTTTGTATTGCCAATAGCTTAAGTCTTAAAACTGCTCTGGCTCAATTACCCTATGTAGATGTTTAAGCCTTATAACGCCACTGTTAACAGTGATGCTTGTTACTGAAATAGAATAGCCAATTAATACTTCTGTTATGCTAGCAGTATCGCTATTGTCAGCGGTGGGGTGATAATCTCTTCGTTCCAAAGTACCACGCAGGGTTGATTCCAGATCACAACATCCCTTGTCATTAACAGGATACACACGTAATAAATGAATAAACACGAATTCACTTTGCGCTACAACTTACATTGTTTGCGTTCGACAATTGCTTCTGCGCCCCCGTCGTACCTTGGCCGCGAAGCCGCGGTATTAATCCCTGTGATCGAAATAGAGCAACAATTACATATTATTTTAACCCGACGTCCGATGCATTTACGTCACCATCCTGGGCAAATTAGCTTTCCTGGCGGCAAAGTTGAGCCAAATGATATTAATGCCATCCACACCGCGCTGCGCGAAGCTCACGAAGAAATTGGCTTATTGGCAGATAATGTGGATATTTTAGGTGTGTTTCCAGCTCATAAAACCTTTACTGGTTTCGAGATCACCCCTGTCGTGGCAATGATAAAGCAGCCATTTGAACTGGTTCTCGATCCCGGTGAAGTGGATGATTGTTTCTCAGTACCATTGAATTTTTTTATTGAGCGCAGTAACCGTCATAAAATGTTTCATTATCGCCACGGCGCACATTATCAAGTGCACTTTATGCCATTTGAAGACAAATTTATTTGGGGGGTAACGGCAGCCATCATAGATTTACTGTGCCACCATATAGCAGATAACTAATCACTGTAGGCGCATGACGTAAACAGCCAATTGATGGTTGATTAGCTTAGAACTATTATTCCAAGCATCATCAGCGTTATTTTACACCACGTAACGAATATACAAACCGGCTGCGAGTGATACCAAAAACAACAATGGAATATTGACCCAAAAACCAATTCGAGTGGTGGCTTTTGCATAAAAGTTTACCAGCAAATTCAAAAAGCTGACCCCAGCACACCACCATATTAAGTATTCTAATTTAATGGTTAACTCAGGGTCCCAGTTTAATCGTACCGATGCGCCTTTACTCAAAAAATAACCTACCGCACGATCAGGTCTGGCTTCGCCAAAAATAATCAATGCATAAATGGCTAAGCTCCAGCCTAATAACGACAAAACGGTCAATACAACCTGTATAATTCCTAAACGAGACATGGCCTTTCCTTGGTTTACGAGAGAATATAAAGGCTAATTAGCCATATATTTAACCGACATACTCAAAAGTATCACATTAATCACCCTAGAATAGCGTTTTCAGCTTGAGAAAAGCCACCAGCAAGGTAAGATAAACCCCAATTTTATATTTATATTCTATACGTTGGAGAATAAAGCAACAATGAGCATTGCATCTGTCGCTTCTGTATTTAAAGGTGAACACGCCGTTGGTTCGCAAGTCACTGTCCGTGGCTGGGTAAGAACTCGTCGTGATTCAAAAGCGGGTATCTCTTTCTTGGCCGTGTATGACGGTTCATGTTTCGACCCTATTCAAGGTGTCTTGCCTAATAGCCTAGCCAATTACAATGACGATGTATTGAAATTGACTGCTGGCTGCTCTGTCGTAATGACGGGTGAAGTAGTTGCCTCTCCTGGCGCTGGTCAAGCATTTGAATTACAAGTCACTGAAATAGTGGTTACGGGTTTTGTAGACGATCCAGATACTTACCCAATGTCGGCCAAACGCCACTCTATTGAGCATTTACGTGAACTTGCCCATCTACGCCCACGTACTAACATTATTGGTGCCGTAGCTCGTGTACGTAACTGTTTATCGCAAGCGATTCACCGCTTCTATCACCAAGAAGGATTTATCTGGGTATCTACCCCGTTAATTACCGCTTCTGACTGTGAAGGTGCGGGCGAAATGTTCCGTGTGTCAACACTAGACATGGAAAATCTACCTCGCACTGCTGATGGTAAAGTCGATTACGATAAAGATTTTTTCGGTAAAGAATCATTTTTAACCGTGTCGGGTCAGTTAAACGCTGAAACTTATGCTTGTGCGTTATCGAAAGTATATACTTTTGGCCCAACGTTCCGTGCTGAAAACTCAAACACCACTCGCCACCTTGCAGAATTCTGGATGGTTGAGCCTGAAGTGGCATTCGCAACGTTAGATGATGCGGCTGAGTTAGCGGAAAGAATGCTTAAATTCGCGTTTAGCGCAGTGCTTGAAGAACGCATGGATGATTTAAACTTCTTTAACGAACGTGTTGATAAAACCGTTATCGAACGTTTACAAGCATTCGTTAGCAGTGACTTTGCTCAAGTGGATTACACTGATGCGGTTGAAATCCTTAAAAACTGTGGTAAGAAGTTTGAATTCGCAGTTGAATGGGGTATTGATTTACAATCTGAGCACGAACGCTACTTAGCTGAAGAGCATTTTAAAGCGCCTGTTGTCGTTAAGAACTACCCGAAAGACATTAAAGCTTTCTATATGCGCTTAAACGATGATGGCAAGACTGTTGCAGCAATGGACGTATTGGCACCAGGTATTGGTGAGATTATCGGTGGTGCACAGCGTGAAGAGCGTTTAGACGTGCTTGATATGCGTTTAGCTGAAATGGATTTAAGCCAAGAAGATTACTGGTGGTATCGTGACCTACGTCGTTATGGCACCGTACCTCATTCAGGTTTTGGTTTAGGTTTCGAGCGTTTAGTGTCGTATGTTACTGGCGTTAACAACATTCGTGATGTTATCCCATTCCCACGCGCCCCACGTTCAGCCAGTTTCTAATTATCTCGATAATATGAAATGACATAAACGCGCCATTTGGCGCGTTTTTTATTAGCTTTAATTTTTATGTGAAATAGAAATCGTCAATATTTATCCACCAAGAAGCACAATCGGCATTTAGAAGACATCTCCTTCCAAAGTTGTGGTTTAGCTTAGCAATAAAAGAAGCCCGTTAAATGACTAGGCTCCTTATTAGACATTATCTATCGATTATCTTAACATTAAGATTAAGGTGCAGTTAATACATACATTTTTATGTTGCAGCTAACAATCGCTTAAGCTTATCTTTCACATATTTCTAATTATAAGATCGGTATTTTTTGCTTTCCGCTGCTTTGCCATTCACTTTTGGTACTTGAAGATGAAGCACTCCATTTTTAAGTTAGGCTTTTATATTAGCTTCATTTGGTCTGCTCTCAAGGGTAAACTGCGCACATACTTACCAGAGCGACGTTCTTTTCTGATCACACGCTCATTTTCTTCGGCTGTAGTTGCCTCGATTGTGAGCAAATCTCCATCAACCGTAACGTGAATATCTTTTTTATCTACGCCAGGTAAATCTGCACTAATTTCATAGTGCTCAGCCTTATCATTAATATCTACTCTGGACTAAAAAATCCAACCCCCCTTATGCCTTCGATGCTAGGAGAATAGAAACTCCAGAAAATATTAACCATATCAGATAGTTAATTTACAGAAGTTAAGTTTATAATAAAATTTCCTTTCAGAGGTGATCAGTTCATTAAGATGATTTCGTCTCGTAATCTACATGGCGAAATCTGGTGTTTCACCTGTCAAGTTTAGCGGTCAAATAACGGACTCACCATAATGTAGATCAGCTCTCGACTATTAATGTGACATAAACACACATCATTATTTATGTTGATTATTTCTTCCTCCATCACATTTAAACCTTATAGATTAATCGCTTCTTCAGTCAATAAATCTGGTTAAATATGATGCTGTGTTAGGCGTACACTTCATAAAGGAATACAGGATTTAAATGAAAGTAAGACTCTGACCCATAATTAGTTTTTACTGGATTAGTGTATAGCTTAAGGACCAAAGGGAAAAGATATGCTGATTTTTAAGATCAGAAAAATGAGGGAACAATTTGAAAATAAAAAAATGCCGCTCACCTTAAGTGAACGGCATTAAACAAATTGTTAGCATTTAGACTCATTAAAAATTAATTTTGAGTAATAGCCGCTGTATTACCTGCACCACCACTTTGTGTAATTGACGCAATGTCACCCATACCATTCTGGGTGATAGAGGCTACGTTATGAGCAAGAGCTGCACCGAAACCTGATTGCGTAATAATGCCATAGTTATCAGAGCCATTTTGCGCAATAACTGCATCATTGTACTCGCCACTAGACTGGTTGACCCAACCTTCATTGTTTGCACCGGTTTGATCAATATCCGCAGTTCCAAAATCACCAAACTGGCTTACATCAGCAATGTTTTCAGATGCTGTTTGATAAACATTGGCCATGTTACCTTCACCGCCTTGATCGACTGTAGTACTTTGAGTCATACCATCTTGTAATATTGTCGCACTTCCACCAATTGAGCCAGTCTGTGTGACATTAGCCATCAACATAGAACCAGGACCTTGGTCAATATCAACCATTGAACCAGAAACAGCAGATTGCGCGACTATTGCGCTAGAATCTGCAGCTTGATTTTGAGCTACATTAACATCGCCTGATTGGCTGGCATCAAGTTGAGTAATTGTTACAACTGAGTTATCCGATTCATTTAATTGAGTCACTACAACTACGTTACTGTCACCATTTTGAGTTACGCTTGCTGCAGCCATATAAGAAGTATCTTGGTTAATGTTTACATTGTTCAAGTTACCATCAGTAATAATAGTTGCTGAAGCAGGCTCATGAAAACCGAACCCGTACTGGCGTATGGTTGATGTATTGTTGTCACCTGTAACATTCACAGAAGCGGTACTGTCGTTAACATGCTCCTGGTTTACTGTTGCGTTGTTAGTGTTACCATCTTGTGAAACCGTTAAACTAGTATCAAATACGTGCTCTTGGTAAGTAGTCACATCATTATTGCTACCATTTTGAGTAACAGTTGCTGAAGCATTACTACTAAAATCTGTTTGCGTAACCAAAGCAGTATTAAAACTACCGTTAGTTTGAGTTACCGAAGCAGTACCAACACTGAAACTGTTTTGATTAATAGTTGCGTTTGAGTCGGCTGAATTATTCTGTTTAGCTGTAGCATCAGAGCCATCAGTAGTTTGTGTAATCCACACTTCTGAACGTTCAGAGCCGTTCATTTGTTCAGCATCTGCCGTGTTGTTATTACCCGTTTGGACAATCGTGGAAAGCGCATCGGTAGAAGTATCTTGATCTGAACTCGCAACGTTACCATTCCCGGTTTGGGTAATACTTGAACCGGCAGGATTATGAATACCAAAACCATACTGTCTGATGTCGGCATCATTACTATTGCCGTCTTGCTGTACAGTGGCAGAAGTATCATTTACGTGTTGCTGATCAACGTTTGCAGTATTAGTTAAACCATTTTGGTTAACTTCAGCCGTTGTGTTAGTCATGTGTACTTGATTAATAGTCGCAGTATTTGCTTGTACTGTTTGATTGATAATCGCACTTGAGCTATCGACGCCACCTGTTTGTGTGATATTCGCAGTTTGTGCATCGCCTACTTGGTCAATAGATGCATTACTATTAGTCCCAGTATTGGTGGTAATATTTGCAGTGTGATTAGTGCCAGCTTGCACAGTTGTAGCTGTGTTACCAGAACCGCTCTGAATAGTCGTTGCTGAGCTGCCTGCTGCGTGAGCTGTACCGAATACCATTGCAATCGCAGCGGCTAGTGGAAGTAGTTTTGTCATCAGTAATATCCTTAAAAATAATTTAGAGATTTACGAGTCATAAATTGACCTGTTAAATCATCCCAATGTAATGATGTTGTCCTGAGCAACATTCTTATTCCAGGAAGAATAATGAATGCGCGATTACTAAATACTGGAGCTCTTTATCTTCACCTCTACCATAAAGATTGAACGCTCCAAACAACTTTCACCATGCAACTTACGCAAGCTATTTTTGCACAGTGAACGGTTTCTTAATCCTGCTTAACAATAAATGGGTTAACTTGCGTTAACGTGAATGATTATGGGTTGATAACATCATTTCAACATCCAGCTAAGGTATTAAAGCTCACCCTCAACAGGCTAGTTTTCGAAACAAGCCCCCCCTCATAAGTATTAGTCCTCATAGAGTCAGCTACAAGCCAATGACACCTTAAGGTATTAATAAATATGATCTTTAATTGCATTAACACTATTATAATGATGCGTTAAAAACTCAAACCATTTTGTTTTACTAATTGTTTAAATAACTTTTATCCTGTAGTCGGTATTTAAATGAATAATTTAAGATAACTAGAGAACTCCTTACATCACACTCTCAATGGACATTAATCGTAATGGCTCGCAATTAAATATAGAAACCAAGCATTGTTATTTTAATTACTTTTCCAACTCGATTTAACACCCCAAGCATCTGATTATAAAAAGGAATGCATTAAAAGCTGTTATAAAATTAACCTATGCTTTTTCTGTCTGAAATAAATAGCTGAAAATAATAAGTGTGACCATAACCAAAAGATGACTATTAAATACTTTATATATCTGACATTGGTCCAAATAACAGCTACCAGTTAATGACATAAATTATCCCAATCGTTATTCTTATAACGTCGCTAGCCGTAATGCTTACATCAAGGATATTTCTATGAATATAAAGTTCTCAATTAAGAGAATGCTCCAAATTACCATTATGCTAACGTTAACTGCGTTGACACTATTAGCTTGGGTTATGAGTGTTCAGCAATCACGTATACATGTAAATGTTAAACATGAAGAACAACAAGTTAATGCCATATTTGCCTTAAAAGATACTCGTTATTTTGTCGTGCAAATACAGCAATTTCTAACAGATGTCGGTGCAACAAAAAGTGATGAAGCAAAGTCAGAAGCACTCGAAAGTAAGCAAAGCGCCCTAGAACATATTGAAAAATTGATTCAATATGCTCCTGAATTTACCGTTCAGGCACAAAACATTAAACGCCAAGTTAATTCATTACATGATTCAGGCATAAAAATGGCTGATGCTTATTTGACTCAAGGAACTGATGCCGGCAATTTATTAATGAAAAGCGCTGGTGGTTTTGATGATGCGGCTGGCGATTTAGCTGATAACTTGGATCTATTGGCTCAAAAACTCGATCAGCAATTTATACTCACCGTTAATGAAACTCTCAGGGCAACCACTACCGCTGCTAGAGTGCAATTATGGGGAAGCATTGGCATAGGATTGTTTATAGTGATCATTATGATAGTGCTATACCAACGTATTTTAACACCACTTAAAAAACTTGATGATTCAATGCGCAATGTGGCCTCTGGCGCCAAAGATTTAACCGCAAGGTTAGATGATAGCAGTGATGATGAAATTGCCAAAGTTGCCGCCAGTTTTAATGCGTTTGTTGGTAATATTGGCGAATTAATTACTGACTTTAATCATAATACCCAACAATTAGGTACAGCAAGCGACCAATTAACTTCGGCTAGTAACGAAACGTTGAGTGGGATGCAACGACTACAAAGTGAAACTGAACAAGTCGCTACCGCTATGAATCAAATGCAAGCCACCGTCATTGAAGTTGCCAATAATGCAGAGTTAGCCGCTCAAGCAGCTCAAGAATCTGATGCACAAGCACTGCATGGTGACAACATTGTCAAGAAAACGATTACTTCGATTGATCATCTTGCTAAAGGGGTTGAACAAGCCGCTAATGCACTCTATCAATTGCAAAAAGATGCCGATAATATTGGCACTATCTTAGAAGTCATTCGAGGCATTGCAGATCAAACCAACTTACTGGCTCTGAATGCTGCGATTGAGGCTGCGCGTGCAGGAGAGCAAGGACGAGGTTTTGCTGTTGTCGCTGATGAAGTGCGCACCCTAGCAAAACGAACTCAAGATTCGACTAACCAAATTCAGCAAATGATTGGCCAATTACAATCAGGCGTAAAAGGAGCCGTGACAGTAATGGCATCGAGTCGAGAGCAAGCCATTAACAGTACGGAGCAAGCGGCGCAAGCTGGTGATGCGCTAACCAAAATTACTCAGTCTGTGGCGACAATAGCCAATATGGCGACTCAAATAGCGACCGCAGCAGAAGAACAAACTGCAGTAAGCGATGAAATTAATCGTAATATTGTCAATATTAGCGATGAAGCTCGTTTGACAGTGACCAATGCCCAGCAATCAAATACTGCCAGTATCCAAGTTGGTCAGTTATCACAACAGTTAAGAGCTCAAATTGGTCAATTTAAAATCAATTAACTGACGCTACAATGTCATCTAGAGAACATTCTCAGCCAGTTTTTCATATTTTCATTGATAAACTGGCTATCTATTTTCACCTAAAATTATATTTTTCAGTAAATTAACTGTTTACAATGATCAGGTCACGTAAATGTTTGACGTCATCACGCACGGCAGCAGCTTGTTCAAACTCTAGGTTCTTAGCGTGTTCATGCATTTGTTTTTCCAATTTATCAATTTGATGACTCAAATCGGCAATACTGGTGTATTTCGCTCGCTCTTCTGCCACTTCAGCAAATTTAGAGTGATTTTTACGAGTACCTTTACTGAAGTTAGTGTCACCTACATCCATTACATCGGTAATACTCTTCACTACTCCACGAGGCACAATACCGAGTTTAAGGTTATGTAGGTGTTGCTTTTCACGGCGACGCTCTGTTTCCCCCATGGCTTTAGCCATTGAGTTTGTTATTCGGTCCGCATATAGAATAACTTTACCGTTAACGTTACGAGCAGCACGGCCGATGGTCTGAATAAGTGATCTCTCTGAACGTAAAAAGCCTTCTTTGTCTGCATCTAAAATGCACACTAATGACACTTCAGGTAGATCTAGCCCTTCACGTAATAAGTTAATGCCAATCAGTACGTCAAAACGTCCCAAGCGTAAATCACGAATAATTTCAACTCGTTCAACGGTATCAATGTCCGAATGTAAATAACGAACTTTAACCCCATGCTCGTCAAGGTATTCACTCAGATCTTCAGACATCCGTTTAGTTAATGTGGTCACCAGCACACGCTCATTAACCGCCACGCGTTTGTGGATCTCAGACAAAAGATCGTCAACTTGAATGCCCACAGGCCGAACTTCCAATACAGGATCGAGTAATCCGGTTGGCCTTACAACCTGCTCAGCAATCTCGCCGGTACTTTTTTCAAGCTCGTATAAACTAGGTGTAGCTGAAACAAAAATGGTTTGCGGCATTAATCGTTCAAACTCTTCAAACATTAACGGCCGATTATCTAGTGCTGATGGTAATCGAAACCCATACTCTACTAAGTTCATTTTCCTGCTTCTATCACCTTTGTACATAGCGCCAATTTGCGGTACCGTCACATGTGACTCATCAATAATCAGTAGACCATCTGCAGGTAAATAATCTAATAATGTTGGTGGACCTTCTCCAGGCGATCTGCCTGATAAATATCGAGAGTAGTTTTCAATCCCGGAGCAATATCCTAGCTCGACCATCATTTCTATGTCGTATTGAACTCGCTCAGTGATCCGCTGAGCTTCAATCAATTTATTGTTATCGAGTAGATATTGACGACGTTCTCTGAGTTCTTCTTTAATATCTTCAGTTGCCGCTAAAATTTTCTCTCTTGGTGTCACATAATGCGTTTTGGGATAAATGGTGGCACGCGCTATTCGTTTGTTAATCTGTCCGGTCAAGGGATCAAACTCACTTAAGCGTTCTATTTCGTCGTCAAATAATTCTATTCGAATGGCTTCGCGTTCAGATTCTGCTGGAAAAATATCTATCACTTCACCGCGAACTCGATATGTCCCGCGTTGTAACTCAATGTCATTGCGTTTGTATTGTAATTCACTGAGCCGAATGAGGATGTCACGTTGGCCCATAAAATCGCCTTGACGCAAATGCAATAACATCTTCATATAAGAATCGGGATCGCCTAAACCATATATGGCTGACACAGAGGCAATAAGCACCACATCTTTACGCTCTAATAACGCTTTAGTGGCCGATAAACGCATTTGCTCGATGTGGGCATTCACCGATGCATCTTTTTCAATAAAGGTATTAGAAGCGGGTACATAAGCTTCTGGTTGATAGTAATCATAATAAGAAACAAAATATTCAACCGCATTATGTGGAAAAAACTCTTTCATTTCGCCATAGAGTTGCGCGGCAAGTGTTTTGTTAGGCGCCATAATAATGGTTGGCCTGCCCATTTGCTTAATCACATTCGCGATAGTATAGGTTTTACCTGACCCTGTTACGCCTAATAACGTTTGGCTAGCAACGCCAGACTCTAAGCCCTCTACTAATTTTTTTATTGCTGTAGGTTGATCGCCGGCGGGTTCGAATTTGGACTCTAGGGAAAATACTGACTCTGACACAACATGGTTTCCTATTCTATTGAACCAATTATCATATACCTAAACACAGGTTAATGGCGATACATAATAGTACTAAATCTCTGGTGTTTTTACTTGAGGCAGTAACTATATTGAAGGAAAAATTGCAGAATATTATTTAATATTGGTGTGTTTCATGCAGATCATTCTCTGTCACTTGGTTCTTCAATATGACAGCATAATGATCGTAATATGAAAGTTATAAACAAATCGATTCGATCAGTATTTTAGGCCACAAATGCGCTAAAAATCGAGCTTAAAGCACAATTTAATACACAATCTACTATTCAAAGAGATTACAATTTTGCAATTGACAGAACAGTGAAAAAATAAAGTTGTTGATTTTTGTATCTGTTTGATTAAAAACAACTTAACTTATCGCTAAATATTTGTACCAATTTAAGTCCGACTCAAGCGCAACAAGGGTTAGCCGCTTATTTACAGTAGAAGTCCACAAGTTTATCCACAGATTTAGTGGATAAGTCACAAAAGCCCAATACTACTGCGGGGTAGCGACCAAGTGAGTTTCATAAAAACGTAAGAAAATTGTGATGAAATTTAATTACATTTGCACATTAATACGAAAGATAGCGACAATAGTTCAGTTGCTGTTTTAAATTTGTAGTCGCCTCATATATTAGCAACGCCTTGAACACCGATCAACATTGCGATCAGTGAGCGCTGACGCTGGTACACATTCAACAAATATCACCTCCCTCGTATCGCTAAGCATGGTTGACTCAGCCGAAGCTATGGCTGGTGAATATCAACCATACTCAAATTGATTGCTTTTCAGGCAAGTCTTAGTATTTAGTGATAACTGCACTATAGGACTCATCAAGGTGTCAACAATATAGTTATAATGCCACTGGTGATAACTGGGTAATCTCAACGGCTAAAAACAACAATGTACAACAATGTATTACTCGGTTTAAAAGCTCGTTTGCGCTATGTATCGATGCTTTGCTGAGTTAAATATCATTAACATACTTTGACTCAAGAAGCTGTCGATAAAAACATAACTTAATCTCATAACTCAATCTCATAAGATCAACCTTAATTTAGGATAATAAAGAATTATCACATCACAAAGTTTGCACTATCAGTTTGCTTAAAGTGACATTGACTTGCAATAAGCACCCTTTTCACATGTAAAATCTGCTTAATGAGTGCAACAAATAGTAAGTTTGATATTGCTGACTTGCCAAAAATCCGTTTTTACCGATCTATACAATCTCTGTATCCCGAATTGAACTTATATCAACACGGTTTTCAGTTCCACCATAAAACCACACCGACGAGATAGCCGAAAAAACGCAACGATAGACATCAAAAACATGATGTATACAAAAATATTGTCTTTATAATCGAGGAAATGAATGTTGAGAGTAAGTGATTCATTTTGTTTTCATTGTTTAAAAATCGACACAAATGCCCAAAAGTCGTTCACGATGTGTGTTTGGTAACCAATTAGTCACATAAATGCGTTTTTTTTTATAACTCGAGTTGACTCAGTTACCAGAGCGTTTTACTATGCGCTCCGTTCTCAGCAATACATTGCTAAAAACGCTTCCCCAGTAGTTCAGTTGGTAGAACGGCGGACTGTTAATCCGTATGTCACTGGTTCGAGTCCAGTCTGGGGAGCCAATTTAGTATGCAGAGTTGAGATGTAAGCGTAATTCCCCAATAGTTCAGTTGGTAGAACGGCGGACTGTTAATCCGTATGTCACTGGTTCGAGTCCAGTTTGGGGAGCCATCGTTTACTGTTATCGAAATAATTCCCCAATAGTTCAGTTGGTAGAACGGCGGACTGTTAATCCGTATGTCACTGGTTCAAGTCCAGTTTGGGGAGCCATCGAGATAACACATTTGAAATAATACGCTTCCCCAATAGTTCAGTTGGTAGAACGGCGGACTGTTAATCCGTATGTCACTGGTTCGAGTCCAGTTTGGGGAGCCATTTCAAATTAAGTATTTATAGTAATAATTAATTCCCCAGTAGTTCAGTTGGTAGAACGGCGGACTGTTAATCCGTATGTCACTGGTTCGAGTCCAGTCTGGGGAGCCATTATTAAACGCAACATGAAACGCAACATGAAACGCAACAATAGCCACAGAAATCCCGCAACGTTATCATCTGCAAAACACACTCTTGCTTAATCTACCCTATAATTTCAATATTTTAATCAATAGTTTAATTTACCTTAGCTATAATCGCTTATTCATCGGTATTAATTAGTACTAAATCGCTAGTTTTTCTATTATAAATAATACCTTAGATTAGTAATCATTTAATCTCATTTCTGCTATGATGATATTGGTTATTATATAAACTATTTAAAGCATTATTATTTAAAGCATTATATTATTGATTAAATACCACGGTCGAACATCTACAGCACGACATTTGTGCAAGACCGAGCAAATTTAGCCATACACTCATGGGAATTGTTGTTTTATGGGCTTATCGAAATCCTTTCAGCTTGTCCTTTTTATCGTGTTCGGTTTATTAATTTTTCGAATTTACACGGTCGAAAACAACGAAGTACAAGAACAAGGTGAAATAGCACGAGCTAATTACCAGCAATACGTGCAAACCATTGATCAATGGCAGGGTAGCGGAGAAGCGCTATACCAACGTATGTCTACAGCGTTTTCTTTTCAATTTTTCCAATATATCCATAATACTGACAGCAATGAAAATTATACTCATGGCAGTTTACTTCGCCCTTCTGATGATTTTGCCAGCGAGATTTTTAATATTGAATTAGGCCATGTGCATGATTTTCCTGACGGGCGTTTACAAGTTAGATTAGACACCGCGAGTGTGTTGTCCCCTAGTTTTAATGACTTAGAGCAAACTGCGACGTTATTGATTACCGCTTATATTGCTTTGATGTTGTTATTTGCGGTGTTAATGCAATTACATCGTAAAAGAATTAACTATGCCGCCGAATACATTACTCATATTCCAGACTTATCGTTCCTAGCCATTGAGAAATCTCGCTTCCCAGGTGTGCTCCATCCCATCGGCAAAGCATTAGAAACATGTCGTAGCCAATTAAAACTCAGTTTAGATCGCGTACGCAAAGAAAATGAACAATTAACTAAAGCGGCATATCAAGATCCCGTGAGTGGTTTTTCTACTCGACAACGCTTTACACAACATATTGACACTATAAGCAAAACAGATAAACAACAGCATGGTGTCCTCGTTGTTATTAAGGCCGCAGAACTGGCAACGATTAACCAACTACATGGCCGTGCTGCTGGTGATGATTATTTAGCTAAACTGGCTACTTGTATTCGAAAGTCAGTTACAAACCTCGGATTGAGTGAGTGTTTTCGGGTATCTAGCGGTGATTTTGCTGTTTTCATTGAAAGTATTACTCTTAAAGAGGGTGAACGATTTTTAGAGCAACTTAAGCGTCATCTTGATGAATATGCCCAGAGTATCAAGAGTGACTCTATTGCTCATGCGGGTATGGTGCCTTATCAACAAGGAAATGAACCATTAGCATTGATGGCATTAGCCGATACCGCTGTCAGCGTGGCACAAACGCTCGGACCCAATCGCTACTATCAATTGGAAAAATTATCAGCGAATGAACAATTTGGTAATAACCATTGGAAAGTGACCATTGACGACTTAATTAACCGTCGAAGTATTAAATTTTATCAACAACCTATTCAGCCCTGTAATAATGACACCGAAGTTTACCGTGAACTTTTGGCTCGATTTTATAACTCCGAAGGTAAACCTTTACCCACAACCACTGTGATTGCGATGGCTGAGCGTTATGGTATGAGTGTAGAACTCGATAAAATGATAGTCACTCAAACCATTAAAGTGTTAAGTGAAAACCCCAGTATTTCAGGCCAAATGGGGGTAAATATTAGTGCTTCTTCTGCTCTGCAAGAGAGTTTTACCGTGTGGTTGAAGGATATATTATCTAAACACCGTGGTACTGCGGCTAGATTAGTGTTTGAACTCAATGAGTCTGGAATGCAGGCTAACTTAGAGTCTAGTCATAAATTTGTCACAGAGATCCATAAAGTTGGCGCAAAAGTCGCTGTCGAACGCTTTGGTTTAGGTTTTACCTCATTTAAATTTTTCCGAGAGGTCCGTCCTGACTTTATCAAATTGGACAGCAGTTATAGTGATAATATTGAACAGGATAACAACAATAAATTCTTTATCCGGATGATTGTTGATATCGCCAAACGCATTAGTATTCGAGTCATTGCCACGGGTGTTGAAAAACAAGATGAAAAACTCACCCTTGAAAAACTTTTAGTGGATGGACTACAAGGATATTATATTGCTAAACCTGAAGCGTTGTTAACTAAACAGTAAAAACAACGTTAACAAACGGTAAAAATAACGATTTTATGTCAAGGTTAAACATTTTATGTTTAACCTTATTTTTTATCCGTTGTTTATCGGCGCCAAACCTAAGATAATACTAGGATCTATTGGTCAAAAAATTGTAGCAATGACAGAGTATCTTCTCTTGTTGATCGGCACAGTGCTGGTGAATAACTTCGTTCTGGTAAAATTCTTAGGTCTATGCCCTTTTATGGGGGTGTCGAGCAAATTGGCGTCAGCAATTGGCATGTCGATGGCAACCACGTTTGTGTTGACCCTAGCCTCTATTCTGAGTTATCTCACCAATGAATTTTTACTGCAGCCATTTGACCTCAACTACTTACGTACGATGAGCTTTATTTTGGTTATTGCCGTCGTAGTGCAATTTACCGAGATGGTTGTGCAAAAAACCAGTGCATCTTTACATCGTGCTCTGGGCATTTACTTGCCACTTATCACGACTAACTGCGCTGTATTAGGCGTCGCTTTACTCAACGTCAATGAAGACCATAACTTTATTCAATCGGCTATTTATGGTTTTGGTGCTGCAGTTGGCTTCTCATTAGTGTTAATTTTGTTTTCGGCCATGCGCGAGCGATTAGCCGCTGCAGACGTGCCCTTGCCTTTTAAAGGTGGCGCAATTGCCATGATCACCGCCGGTTTAATGTCATTAGCCTTCATGGGGTTTGCGGGGCTAGTTAGCTAATGGTATCGAATATATTAATTGCTGTTGCTGTATTAAGCGTTTTAGCATTAGTGTTTGGCGTCATTTTAGGTTTTGCCTCAAAAAAATTCAAAGTTGAAGGTAATCCTATTATTGATCAAGTTGAAACCCTGCTTCCGCAAACTCAATGCGGTCAGTGTGGTTATCCTGGTTGTCGCCCCTATGCTGAGGCTATCGCTAACGGCGATAAAATCAATAAATGCCCTCCTGGTGGTACTGCTACCATGGAAAAGATTGCCGAGCTTATGGGGGTTGAACCTGAAGCATTAGGCGAAGAGGCACAAGCCAGTATTAAAAAAGTAGCTTATATCCGTGAAGATGAATGTATTGGGTGTACCAAATGTATTCAAGCCTGCCCAGTTGATGCCATTTTAGGTGCTGGTAAATTAATGCATACCGTTATTGCCAAAGATTGTACCGGCTGTGACTTATGTGTTGAGCCTTGCCCTGTCGATTGTATTGATATGATCCCAGTTGAAACCACAATACAAAATTGGGATTGGAAATTACGCGCGATCCCTATCAACGTGATCAATACAGAGCAAGAGGACAAACGGTGCTAACGTTATTAGAGCAATTAGATAAAGGTGCTTTGTGGCGCTCTCCTGGCGGGATTCATCCACCTGAACTTAAATCACTTTCCAACCAAAGCACCATATCACCTTTGCCACTGCAATCGCGATTTGTGATACCGGTTCCTCTTGTTGGTCAACAAGCGACCTTGAGTGTCAAGGTCGGCGACCAGGTATTAAAAGGACAACCACTCACTGAAGGTGCTGGTTTTATTTATTTACCCGTCCATGCCCCTACTTCCGGGACCGTTGTCGCGATAGAGCAACACGGTAGCAATCATCCCTCTTCATTGCCTGTGCTGAGTTGCATTATCGAAGCCGATGGACATGATACTTGGTGTGATCTTACCTCAAATCAGATTGAACAACTGTCCAAAGCCGATATTTTAGCCAAAATAAGGCAAGCAGGTATTGCAGGAATGGGCGGCGCAGCGTTTCCCAGTCATGTAAAACTCAACCCCGCGAGTGAAATCGATTTAATCATTATTAATGGGGTGGAGTGCGAACCTTACATTAGTGCTGATGATCGATTAATGCGTGAATACAGTGATGAAATATTAACTGGTATTAGTATCATTCAGCATTTGCTTAACGCACAACGTATTATTATCGCTATTGAAGATAATAAACCTGAAGCGGCTCAAGCAATGGAGTCTGCTATTCGTCGCAGCTCATTACCTAACGATATGATCCGTGTCACCGTTATTCCGACAAAGTACCCGTCAGGCGGCGAAAAACAACTTATTCAAATTATTACCGGCAAAGAAGTGCCCAGTGGAGCCATTCCTGCTCAACTTGGTATTGTTATGCATAACGTCGGTACCGCCTATGCCATTCAAGAAGCGGTATTACAGGGTAAACCACTCATTGAACGCGTAGTGACGTTAACCGGTGAATCCATCGGTAAACCTGGAAACTATTGGCTGAGAATTGGCACTACAGTAGCTGATGCCCTCAGCCAAGTCGGTTTTGAACCGCAGAGTTCACAAAAAGTCATTGTCGGCGGTCCGATGATGGGATACGCGTTGAGTGATCTTGATGTGCCAATATCAAAAGGAACCAACTGTTTATTAGCACCAAGCCAAGCAGAAATAGCTCCTGATCCAGATGAGAAAGCCTGTATTCGTTGTGGTGAGTGTGCAGTCGCCTGCCCCGCGTTATTGTTACCGCAACAGCTATTCTGGCACGCCAAAGCGGAGGAATACGACAAAGCGGCAAGTTTTAACTTAAAAGATTGTATTGAATGCGGTTGTTGCAGCTACGTATGCCCAAGTGACATTCCTTTAGTTGAATATTATCGGGTCGCGAAATCAGCGTTGAAGAATACCGCAGAAGAAAAACTACAAGCTGAAAAAGCAAAAATTCGTTTCGAAACACGCTTACAACGACTTGAAGATGAAAAAAATGCTCGAGAAGAAAAGTCAAAACAAGCAGCTGCCAAACGCCAAGCAAATATGAAGTCGGGTGATAAAGATGCGGTAGCCGCTGCTATGGCACGTATCGCCGCTAAAAAAGCCCAGGCTGCAGAAGGCATAACTGCTGATACTGCTGTAACAACATCTGATAATGATGCACCAAAAGCAGCAATAGACAGTACCAGCGCGAAGAAAACAGCAGTTAATGCCGCTATTGAACGTGCGAAAGCTAAAAAAGCCGCCTTTGCAGCTCAGTCTAAAGTAGATAATCAAAGTGATGTAGCTGCGGTCACAACGGATATAACTAACGAGAACATTGACCCCGTTAATGATAAAAAAGCACAAATTGCTGCTGCAGTTGCTAGAGCTAAAGCCAAGAAAGCAGCATTAGCCAATGTGTCTGCCGTGGCAGATGATGTGAGCGGCGATAAGGCTCGCGATACCGCAAACGAAGTTAATCCAGCAAGCCAAACAGATACAACCATTGCAACAAGCCCTGTCGATGACAAAAAAGCTAAAATTGCTGCGGCCGTAGCCAAAGCGAAAGCCAAGAAAGCAGCATTAACCAATGAATCTGCCGTGGCAGATGATGTGAGCGACGATAAGGCTAATAATTGGGCAAACGAAGTTAATCCAGATACAACCATTGCAGCAAGCCCTGTCGATGACAAAAAAGCTAAAATTGCTGCCGCGGTTGCCAAAGCGAAAGCCAAGAAAGCGGCATTAGCTGGTGATTCTAGCCCGACAAATGACGTAGACGGCGATCAGACTCGCGATACCGCAAACGAAGTGAACCCAGCAATCGAAATTGATACAACCATTGCAGCAATCCCAGTTGATGACAAAAAGGCTAGAATTGCTGCCGCGGTTGCCAAAGCGAAAGCCAAGAAACTCGCTAATAGTGCTAAGCAAGAGGAACTATAACTATGGCATTTAAAATTGCCTCATCTCCACATGTCAGCACAACATTGCACACCAATACGGTAATGAAGCGTGTGGCACTATGCCTTATTCCAGGTATTGCAGTACAAAGCTATTATTTTGGTTACGGCACGTTAGTTCAATTATTACTCGCAATTACGGTGGCTTATTTAGCAGAAGCTGCAGTAATGAAACTGCGCAATAAAAATATTGTCGCTACCTTAACTGATAATAGCGCATTGGTTACCGCAAGCTTACTTGCGGTCGCGATCCCGCCATTAGCACCTTGGTGGTTAATTGTCATCGGAACATTATTTGCTATCGTTATTGTTAAACAACTCTATGGTGGGTTAGGTAATAACGTCTTTAATCCTGCAATGGCCGCTTATGTACTGCTGCTGATTTCATTTCCGGTACAAATGACCTCATGGGTTGCCCCTCAAACCTTAACCGTCAATTACGCAGATATGTTGCATACCTTCAACAGTATCTTTGAATTAAACACGGGATATGCTGCAGATTTTTTCCATTTGGCGATTGATGGCACCACCATGGCAACGCCACTCGACACATTAAAAACAGACCTTTCTATGGGGCTTACCACAACAGAAAGTATGACTAAAACCATCTTCTCTGGCAGTGTCGGCGAAGGTTGGTTTTGGGTCAATATGGCCTATTTTGTTGGTGGCCTAGTGATGCTAAAGCTTAAGGTGATACGCTGGCATATTAGCGGCGCTATTGTGCTGACTTTGTTTGTCTGTGCCAGTATTGGTTTTTTGATCAGCCCAGATACCTTCGTTAGCCCTGCGATGCATTTATTTTCAGGAGGAACCATGCTGGCGGCATTTTTCATTGCCACAGATCCCGTTACCGCAGCAGCAAGTCCTAGAGGTCGACTTATTTTTGGCGCCATGATCGGCTTACTCATATACTTAATACGAACATTTGGTGGTTATCCTGACGCCGTCGCTTTCGCCGTTTTATTAGCCAATATGTGCGCGCCATTTATCGATTATTATGTTCGTCCACGCAGTTATGGTCATCGAGTAGGAAATTAATAATGTCTATTTTAACAACTAACCCGATGATTAAAAATGGCCTATTACTTGGCCTATTTGCCTTATGTTGCACTGGCCTAGTTGCGTTAGTTAACGCGTTAACCAGTGACACCATATTATTGCAACAACAAAAACAATTAACCTTAACGCTTAACCAAATTGTGCCGACTGAGTTATACGATAATGTACTCAGTGAACAATGCATTTTGGTTAACTCCCCGGAACTGTTAGGCACTAAAGCTGACTTACCAGCATACCTTGCTTATAAAAATGAACTCCCTGTAGCCATCGCGATTGAAGCTATTGCACCAGATGGTTATAACGGAGAAATAAAACTCATTATTGGTGTAGATAACCAAGGTAAAATATTAGGTGTTCGTACCCTTTCCCATCAAGAAACCCCGGGGCTTGGTGATAAAATTGAACTGCGAAAATCGGATTGGGTCACTCATTTCAGTGGTAAGTTATTTAAAGACAACAGCAATATGTGGAAAGTAAAGAAAGATGGTGGTCAATTTGACCAATTTACGGGTGCCACTATTACTCCACGCGCTTACGTTAAAGCGATTGCCAATGCACTGACATTTGTTGAACAACATCGCCAAGCACTTTATCAAAGTCATTATGTCTGTGAGGCCAACCATGAGTAAATATAGTGAAATTGCAGCTCAAGGACTATGGAAAAATAACCCGGGATTAGTACAATTATTAGGGTTATGTCCGCTACTAGCCGTTACCGCAACAATCACCAATGCATTGGGTTTGGGCGTCGCGACGTTGTTGGTATTAGTTGGATCCAATATTTTAGTCTCCTTGGTACGTGATTTTGTGCCTAAAGAAATTCGTATCCCCGTGTTTGTCATGATCATTGCCGCGCTTGTTACTTGCGTGCAATTACTGATCAATGCTTATGCCTATAATTTATATTTGTCATTGGGTATTTTCTTACCGCTGATTGTAACCAACTGCGTCATTATCGGCCGCGCAGAAGCATTTGCCTCGCGTAACTCATTAGCGCATTCGGCATTCGATGGATTAATGATGGGCTTAGGCTTTACCGCTGTACTGGTTGTTTTAGGTGCTAGCCGCGAATTGCTCGGCCAAGGAACGTTATTTGGCGGTGCAGATTTACTATTAGGTGATTGGGCAAGTGTGTTAACCATTCATGTATGGCATGTGGACACGCCATTTTTATTGGCTATGTTGCCGCCGGGTGCTTTTATTGGCATGGGATTATTAATAGCCCTTAAAAATGTCATCGATAGCCGAGTTAACGCCCTGCAACCTAAGGTAGAAAGTGTTAGCGTAACGCGTGCGCGGATCACTAAAGTCAACTAACAAGACTTTGCAGTTAAACTACTGAGACCGTTAACTTAACGATAAAATGACCGATTATTATGAATAAAGATAAGCGACAACAAATACTCAACAGATTAAGAGACAATAATCCTAAGCCTGAAACTGAACTGAACTTTTCTAGTCCATTTGAGCTATTAGTTGCTGTCACGCTATCAGCACAAGCAACCGATGTCAGTGTCAACAAGGCAACTGATAAGTTGTTTCCTGTTGCCAATACGCCTCAAGCAATCTATGACTTAGGCGTTGATGGGCTTAAGCAATACATCAAAACAATTGGCTTATACAATAACAAAGCCGTTAATGTGATTAACGCCTGTAAAATGCTGGTTGATTTACATGGTGGCGAAGTACCCGAGAATCGAGAAGCATTAGAAGCTTTACCTGGAGTGGGACGAAAAACGGCCAATGTAGTACTCAATACCGCCTTTGGCTGGCCCACTATTGCCGTTGATACGCATATTTTTCGGCTAGCAAATCGAACGAAGTTTGCTCCTGGCAAAAATGTCGACCAAGTTGAACTGAATATGCTTAAAGTGGTGCCGAGCGAGTTTAAAGTGGATGTACATCATTGGTTTATTCTACACGGACGTTATACTTGTTTAGCACGAAAACCACGATGCGGCAGCTGTATAATTGAAGATTTATGCGAATTTAAAGATAAAACTGAATAGTCTATCACCTTGTTGACGTCGATATGTGTCATGTCTGTTCTCTCTTTTGTCCTGTTGCGGGATAAAGAGGGAAAAGTTCCAAACCTATTGGTATGGTGTATTGTTCACCATTTCACTGACAATTCGCCGCCCTGAGCGTAAGAGTCCAACACCAAATCGGCATGTATCTATACTTATCTTACAGTCATTTTCGTTCAGTGACGCCTCTGCAATTTCGAAAATTTTACGTTTGAACGAAGCTCGTCGTTTAATGTTAACCGACAACTTAGATGTGACAACGACATTCAAAGTTGGCTACGAGAGCCCCTCTCAATTCAGTTGGGAATACCGCCGTTTTTTGGTGCATATCCATTAAAAGATACAAAAGCATTGCGCGAAACTGGACTGCCTCAAGAAGCAAAGGCATAAAGAAAAAGAACCAAAAATGCTAGGTTTAACTTAACTTAACTATTTGTGCTTATGGCACTCACCGACTCTTTCGCAATGATAGAATTGGTTTTATCAACAGCGATACTCCGATATTTGGCTAGCCCACTATTGCCATTGATACACATATTTTTAGCTAAAAAATCGTCCCAAATTATCCCGAGGCAATAGAGGAAGATCAACGCTCCCACCGTTACCCCAGTCACCGCGTAAAGTCAACTTGTGACATCTTTAACGTTGAGCGAATAACATCGGGTGATGACGGTGTAGAAAGCTCTGTTGTCCGCAGCATGTGCTGAGCTTTTTTAAGTAGTAGACAACAGTGCGCTGACTTTCACTCCCTCAAGGATAGTAAAGAGATGTTAGTATGGAGAATATGAGGCTACATGGATTTTCATTTTATGAAAAATGACGTTTTATTTTACCTATCCTCGACACTAGAGAAGCTCAATACACGGGCTGAATCTGCATTGAAGAACGATGATAAATAATAGTGGGAATAATATTAATGGACCTCTCTGTATTAGACAAATTCTGGCAGCTAATTGACGAAAAATTACAAGGCTGGCTAGAAGCTGGCATTAAACACTTGCCGAATTTTATAGTCGCCTTTCTATTAGCCATGTTTTTTGGCTTACTGGCTAAATATGTTGGTAGAGTCGTTCGAAAAGTGCTTCATAAAACCTTAGAGTCTGAACAAATTGCCGATCTACTTTCATCAATTATCAAGATGCTGGTGCTGTTGACAGGGCTATTTATCGCCCTAGAGTTTTTAGGATTAACCGGTACTGTAACGTCACTCTTAGCTGGCGCAGGTATTATTGGCCTAGCACTTGGTTTTGCTTTTCAAGACATGGCAGAGAATCTTATTGCTGGTATTGCGATGGGTATTCGTAAGCCATTTCAAATTGGCGATGTGGTTGAGGCAGGAGATGTGTTTGGCACCGTAAAAACCATTAATTTGCGTAACACATTAGTCGAAACGTTTTTTGGCCAAATAGAAGTTATTCCAAATAAAATCTTGTTTCGAAACGTACTCACAAATTATACGGTTACAGGGGTCAGGCGCATCGTAGTACCCGTTGGTATTTCTTACGCAGACGACCCAGAGAAGGCAGCTGGAGTTATTGAAGAAGCGATAAACGCTTGTGATTTTGTTATCAAAAAAGAACAAACTGCCGTGTTTGCTGAGGGATTTGCAGACAGCTGTATAAACTTAGTAGTCTGGTTCTGGATCGATTACCCAGGTGACACTGGCTTTATGAAAGCTCGACATACGGCGGTTGTAGAAATTAAAAAAGCGCTAGAAAAAGCGGATATCTTAATTCCATTTCCTATCAGAACATTGGATTTTGGCGCCAAAGGCGGTGAGAAGCTCAATACCATGTTGCCGGAAAAAAAGTCAGAAGAAAAGTCAGAAGAAGAATCAGCAGACTCACAGAAGCCATCATCGTCTGAAAATGAAAAGTAACCTCTGGGATCAGAGAAACTTTCATGAACTAAACGTCAGCTTTGTCGCATTGGTCTAACTTAATTAGACTATCAAAACATTTTTGAAGGTTGGCTGATCGGACATGGAATTCTGGAAAAAAGAGCCAACCATCGGCATTCTGCTACTAGTACGCGTATTGTTCCAGGCAGCTTGTAGGTCGGTAACACTTAGCTAGCCGACGTTCAAATTTTCTCTGATATATATAAGCGCATAACCACCGCTTGAATACGCTTATTCTGACTCATCGAATGCGCACAGATGGCATCACTGATCTCACATACAGCATCACTGATCTGACATGTAGCATTACTGATCCGACATATAGCATTACTGATCCGACATATAGCATAATAATTGACTAAATACTTTCGTGAGTCCAGTGGTTCACTTAATCATGTCCTGCCATACAGGAATAACATATCAAGCGTTCAAAGATAAACTATTTTGCTGCCATTACAGCAAGTGGGTCAATACCACCGCCCATTTCAGCGCCAGACAATTTACTGTCGTCAATCCGAGCCCCCTAACAACAAGATATCGCCTAGGGGATTAGCACCATCAAATTTGTTCACTGGTCCCGTATTCTTACAAGCATTCTTACAAAAAGGGGGGGAAGTCGACATGCCTACCTAGCACTTTTTTGTCGATTTATCGAATAAAATTGATACCTAGCACTAACAATCCCTAACTTCCTCATCCATTGAATTGTTCCAACAGTGGGTTCAATGACCCTCAACCCAACAACATCAGACCATGATGAATAGATCAAGCATGTGGTTTATTCTTTTTATACTTTTTCTTTGGGCCATTTATCCACTTCCAGCAGGAGCTCGGCGATGTTTGCAACGTGGTAGTGTTGGCAAGCGAACAGACAGATCCCGCCAATTGACTGATAATCCACCTTAGCTAGCGTCAACGGCGTTAGCCTATCAGACTAGGAAGGAGCAACCATGTCGACAATCACCACCATTAATCCCGCGACCGAAAAAGAAATCCATACCTACGACATCATGACCGAAAAGCAGGCGACGGATCGGCTTGAGTCCTGCCATGGGGCATTTCTGCAATGGCGCGAACTGACCCATCAGGAACGGGCCCCCTACCTCAAGATGATCGCTCAAAAGTTGCTCGACAATGCCGATGAATTGGCCGCTTTGATGACCAACGAAACCGGCAAACTCCTTAAGGATGGACACGTTGAGGTCGAACTCTGTGCAGCTATCTTTAATTACACCGCTGAAAATGGACCCGACGTGCTGGCCGATGAAGATCGTGAGCAAGCACTCAACGGTAAACGCGGCGTCATCAGTTATCAGCCCATCGGCGTTATCTATTCAATTCAGCCTTGGAACTTTCCCCTTTACCAGCCGGTTCGTGTACTGGCATCCAATCTGATGGCTGGTAATGGCTGTATTCTGAAGCACGCTAGCATCTGCACCGGATCCGGTCTACGTTTGCGTGAATTGTGCATTGAGGCCGGCTTGCCCGAGGACCTGTTCCAGGTTTTGGTGATTGACCACGACACCAGCGACAAGCTGATAGCCCACCCTAAGGTCCGTGGTGTCACAATGACCGGCAGCGATGGCGCTGGGCGACACATCGGTGCTGTGGCCGCCAAAGAATTAAAGAAGACGGTACTCGAACTTGGCTCGAATGACGCTTACCTGGTGCTTGAGGATGCCGATATCGAAACCGCCGTAAAATTTTCGGTAATGGGTCGACTTTACAACAACGGAGAGACCTGCGTTTCTGCCAAGCGGTTCATCGTGACCGATAAGGTCTATGACGACTTTGTCGAGGCTTTCGTCGCCCAAATGCAAAAGATCAACATGGGTGACCCCACCGATAAGAATACCCAGCTTGGCCCGCTTTCCAGCCAGGAGCAGTTTGACACCGTCAAGGAGCAGGTGGATGCCAGCGTCGCCAAGGGTGCAAAAATCCTCTGCGGTGGTGAAGTACCAAACCGCACGGGTGCCTATTATCCAGCCACTGTGCTAGCAGACCTCACGCCAGGAATGCCGGCCTACGACGATGAAATCTTCGGACCTGTCGCGTCGATTATCCGCACCAGTGATGATGAGGACGCCATGCGGCTGGCTAATGACAGCCGCTATGGACTCGGCGGTGGGATCTTTTCAAAGGACGAGGAGCGTGCCCTCAAACTGGCGCGCGATGACTTCGACACAGGCATGATCCGTATTAATTCGTTTGGGGCTGCTGATCCGAATATGCCATTTGGCGGGGTCAAGAATTCTGGGTACGGACGTGAACACGGTGGCTTTGGTATGAAGGAATTCGTCAACGTAAAGTCGATTTTTCTACCCTGACCTCGCTTTACACCCACAATTTCGCCCATTTCATCCAACATTAAGGATTTCTCTATGAGCATGAACATTCTTGTCGCCGGTGCCACCGGCAAAACGGGCCAGCTTCTGGCCCAGTACCTGATAGAACAGGGCCATAAGCCGATAGCGCTGGTTCGCGAAAGTTCGGATACCAGTTCACTGCCCCAAGGCGTAGACCTGCGCCATGGTGACCTGACCGACCTGGAAACCGGCCTGTGCGACTGCATGGACGCGGTGATCTTTGCCGCTGGCTCGGGAGGAAGCACGGGCCCTGAAATGACCAAAAAAGTGGATCGGGACGGCGCTAAGCGACTGATTGATCTGGCGAAGGAATCTGGCGTGAAGCGTTTCGTGATGCTCAGCTCGATCGGCGCAGATCAATCCAATCCCACCGGCGACATGGCCCCTTACCTGAATGCCAAACACGAAGCAGACGAATACCTCAAGGCTTCCGGAGTAACCTACTCGATCCTGCGCCCTGTGGCATTGACCAACAAGAGCCGCGGCACGGATGTGATCCTAGGTGAGGACGTCGACAAATCGGCCAAAGCATCTCGAGCGGATGTGGCCCATGTACTGGTGGAGGCCGCTACTACAGGCCGTTACGACGGTATGGTGCTGAATATGCAATCAGCCTGACCGTCGCGTCACTGGCGTAACACCAGGCTTGGACCGTTAACTTGTAAAATTCAATCATTCATTTCAACAGGAGAAAATCCATGTCAGAGATCAATAGCAAAGTCGTTATCATTACCGGTGCCAGCAGTGGTCTGGGTAGAGCCACAGCACTACGCTTGGCAAAGGGTGGCGCCAAACTGGTGCTTGCTGCCCGCCGCGAGGAACGCCTTGTGGAGCTGCGTGACACGATTAAGGATCAGGGTGGTGAAGCTATTTATCAGGTTACCGACGTCACTGACCGCGCTCAGGTCGAGTCGCTGGCCAAGGCCGCGAAGGAAGCTTACGGCCGCATCGACGTGCTGGTCAACAACGCTGGTCTGATGCCGCTATCGCCCCTCGATGAACTCAAGGTCGACGAGTGGGAGAAGATGATTGACGTCAATATCAAAGGCGTGCTCTACGGCATTGCCGCGGTGCTGCCGACCATGCGCGAGCAGCATGTCGGCCACATTATTAATCTCTCGTCGATAGCCGGACATAAGGTCTTTCCCGCGTCCGCCGTTTATTCCGCTACCAAGTTTGCCGTGAAGGCGATATCAGAAGGCATGCGTCAGGAAGGCAATGGGGAAATCCGCTCCACCAATATTTCGCCTGGGGCCGTGGCGACCGAGCTGACCAGTAAAATCAGCGACCCCGATACTGCCAAGGGTGTTGATGAAATGTACGAGATGGCCATTGACCCTGATGCGATTGCGCGAGCAATTGCTTATGCCATTGAGCAGCCGACAGATGTTGATGTCAACGAGATTATCATCCGCCCCACTAGGCAGCCGCTCTAACCAGACAGCCGCTCTATTGACAGGAGCAATAAGCAAACTGGCATGGTAAACGTTCAGCATAACAGCAACTTAGGGTCTACTGTTTAACCACTTAAATTGTAAGCCAACACTGGAGAGCCATTTTTAGAATGCGGGCTCGAACGGATTGTCGGACCAGAGAACAAATGGTACAGCGGAAGGATCCGTTGCCTAAGTGCTTATGTTGTCATTTCTCAGTAAATCCATTTGCTCTACGGTCTCTGTGTCGGAATTTTAGATACGAGATAAGAGCCTAGCATCTAGGGCATAAGCCGTCAGAGTGAAGTAAATAAAAATTTACTTCACTCTCTTTATCATACTTGGCGAATTATCTTGAGGTGAAACAAACGATGAGTATCAACTATGACTGACAAAATATTAAAAATTTCAGATAAGTTTTGGAATATTCGTGGTGAGTTTAACGTTTTCGGTTTATTAAATATTGGCACACATGCTTCTTTAGTAAAGCGCGGTAATGGCAAGTTTGTATTGCTTGACGCTTATGAGATGCAAGACGACGTTAAACAGCAAATCGATTCGCTGACCAACAATGGAGTCAACATTGAAGCGATTATTAATTTGCATCCATTCCACACCGTGCATATTGAAAAAATACATGGGGATTATCCAAACGCAAAACTCTATGGCACACAGCGCCATATCGATAAATTGCCCAACCTAACATGGCAAACAGAGTTAACTAATTCAAACGAGTTTGCCGCTTTGTTTTCAAACGATTTTGAATTTTCAGTGCCCCGCGGGGTCGATTTTATTTCCAAAAACGAGCGCCTACATTTTTCATCGGTGCTTGCTTACCACAAAGAATCAAAAACCATTCACGTTGACGACACATTAATGTACCTTCAATTACCCGGTCTACTTCGTTTTTTAAAAAGTCCAGAATTGTCTTTTCATATGACACTGTCGAAAACATTGGAACGACGCAAAGGAGCTGCTGATGATTTTCGGCTTTGGGCCACGGATATAGCGAAGCAATGGAGCGGTGCTGAAGTGTTGTGTGCGGCTCATTCGTCAACATTATTTATTAAAAACCAATCTCCATCAATTGCGGCGATGATCATGACAGCATTGGAACGGGTAGAATTAACCTTAAAACATCATGAAAACAAGTTTGGTTAACACCATTCTCTTCGTTATATTCCAGTTCAAACTGAATTAGGCATACAGAAATTGGCGAGATCACAACCGATGAAATGTCACTTTTGGATCTGAAACAGTCGAATACGCCAAGACCAGCGAACGGTGCTTATCGAGAAAACCACGATGCGACTGCTGTATAATTGAAGACTTGTGATTTTAAAGACAAGATATACCCAGAAAATTAACCCCCAAAGCACCGAAGGCACTTTAGGGGTTTTATATTAATGTATTGTATATTAACTCATCAATTAATATGCAATACATCTTTAGTGATGGCTCAAATGGGACTATCTATTTTTTGCTGACGCTTAAAACAACGACACAAAAAATGCACTAAAACAAATCGCAATAATAACTGTAGTGCCTAATGCCATTTTCAATTCTGTATTCATTGTCTTGCCTCCAAATGTGTATATGGCAACAATAACGCTTTTTAGCGTTTAACCCAAAAAATATCCTCACAAATGTGAGCTAAAGCAAAATTTTGTTGGTATCAACCGCTAATATTTTCATTGTCATCTGAACTTGTTAAACTTAGATAAATTTTTATAAGAGAGCATATCATGTCGCAATTACTTCATACGATGATCCGTGTAGGCAACCTAGATCGCAGCATTCAATTTTATACCCAAGTGATGGGAATGAAACTACTGCGTCAATCTGAAAACTCAGAATATAAATACACCCTAGCCTTTGTTGGTTTTGGTGAAGAAACCACAGGCCAAGCCGTTATCGAATTAACCTATAACTGGGGTACCGATACATACGATTTAGGCAATGGTTTTGGACATTTGGCCATAGGCGAAGACGATATTTATGCGCGCTGCGAAGCAATTGCTGCTGCTGGCGGTAAAATCACTCGAGCACCTGGCCCTGTTGCTGGCGGCAAAACTGAAATTGCGTTTGTCGAAGATCCAGACGGATACAAAATCGAATTAATTCAAAAAAAATCAGCAACTGAAGCACTTGGTTAATATTGCCTAAGTAGCAAAAATAGGTGCGCTTGAAAGTACACTTTAGATTCGTTAGATATGATAAAACCAGCGAAAGCTGGTTTTATCATTTTGATGACAGAGATTTCGTACAAAATTTTACTGCGCTAGGCTATATATCTACAAGTCATTAGTGTGGGACTAAAATAGCTAATAAACAGATTACGCTTTTTCAGGTCTAACCAAACTAAAATGATCGTAGGCTCTTTGAGAAGCGATACGTCCTCTAGGTGTGCGCTGAATAAAGCCTTGTTGAATTAAAAAAGGCTCCAATACATCTTCAATCGTTTCTCTATCTTCACCTATCGCGGCGGCAAGGTTATCTAATCCTACTGGACCACCCATAAATTTATCAATAATTGCCAGCAGGAGTTTACGGTCTAAATAATCGAAACCTTGCTCATCAACATCAAGTAAATCAAGCGCATATTCGGCAACTTTTTGGGTGACTTTACCATCATGTTTGACTTCCGCATAGTCGCGAACGCGGCGTAATAAACGATTAGCAATTCGCGGGGTGCCTCGTGAACGTTTGGCTATTTCAATCGCACCTTGCTGATCAATCTCAAGCTCCATCACATTCGCTGAGCGTGTTACGATAGTGGTAAGATCTTTGACATTGTAAAACTCTAAACGCAGTGGAATACCAAAACGCGCCCGCAGTGGTGATGTTAGTGCTCCAGCACGAGTGGTCGCCCCTATAAGCGTGAATGGCGGTAAATCTAACTTAATTGAACGTGCTGCAGGGCCGTCACCAATCATAATATCCAGTTGGTAATCTTCCATCGCCGGATAAAGGATCTCTTCCACTACAGGGCTTAAACGATGAATTTCATCGATAAACAGCACATCACCTTCTTCAAGATTGGTTAACAATGCCGCTAAATCACCGGCTTTTTCAAGCACAGGGCCAGAAGTGGATTTGATGTTCACGCCCATTTCATTAGCCACAATCATCGCTAACGTTGTTTTACCTAATCCTGGAGGACCGAAAATCAGCATGTGATCGAGGGCTTCCTGGCGATTTATCGCTGCTTGAATAAAAACCTTAAGCTGCGCTCGAGTATCATCTTGACCGGTATACTCATCCAACATTTTAGGGCGCATAGCACGATCAATCAGTTCATCTTGACCTTGTACCTGCGGTTGGATTAGGCGATCAGCTTCAATCATTTTTACGTACCCTGTTTATGCATATCATATTTATAGCATTGATTTTAATGCAGCTTTAATTAGCGTTTCTGAGCTCATGCCTTCTTTAAAAGCCGCAGAAACCGACTTACTGGCCTGAGCAGGCTTATAACCTAACGACAATAAAGCTGAAATGGCATCTTCTTCTGCACTATCAACTGGGGCAGCTGGAGTATAATTACTTTGCAGCATAAACTCGCGCTCCGAGCCTGCAGAAGCTTCAAGTAAACTTTTAAGCTTGTCACGCATTTCAATCACTAAACGCTCTGCGGTTTTCTTACCGACACCTGGCAGTTTAACTAAGGTGGCAATGTCATCTCGTTCAACACATGACACGAACTCAGATGCAGTCATACCCGACAAAATCGTTAATGCCAGTTTAGGGCCAACGCCATTGGTTTTAATCAATAATCGGAATAATGCACGCTCTTGTTTTGTGATAAAACCATAAAGTAACTGCGCATCTTCACGCACCACAAAATGAGTAAATAACATCGCAGCTTGATTTAACCCTGGTAATTCATAAAAGCTGGTCATCGGCACTTGTAATTCGTAACCAACGCCATTGACATCAAGCACCACTTCAGGCGCTTGTTTTTCAACTAAAATACCGCTTAAACGACCTATCATTTGTATCTTCCATATGTTCTGCTGCTAGCTTTACCACCCATAGCGATAAGGCTTTGATAAGTATGAAAATGGCATATTGCTACTCCTAATGCATCAGCCGCGTCAGCTTGTGGTGAAGCAGGTAGTTTGAGTAGTTGCTTAATCATATGTTGAACTTGCGTTTTTTGAGCTCGGCCAGTCCCCACTACAGCACTTTTTATTTGGGTTGCGCTATATTCCGCCACGGGCAGTCCAGCACACGTAGCAGCAACAATTGCCGCGCCTCTGGCTTGGCCAAGCTTTAGGGCTGAATCAGCATTTTTGGCCATAAATACCCGTTCAATAGCAAATTCATCCGGCTGATATTGAGTAATTATTTCGCATAAGCCTGCGTAAATTTGTTGTAATCGTTGTGGTAATTCATCGGCAGAGGTTCGAATACAGCCGCTACCAAGGTAAATCTGTTGACGGCCTTGGCATTGGATCACACCGTAGCCTGTAATGCGGGAGCCGGGATCGACTCCTAAAATAATGGCCATTGATGCCTCATGCGTTGTCTAACGCTTGCATAACGTCATCTGATATCTCAGCATTATGATATACCTCTTGTACATCATCATGGTCTTCTAAGGTATCGATTAAACGTAAAAATTTTTCGGCGGTATCTGCATCAAGTTCAGCTTTTAAGGATGCAACCATAGTCACTTCAGCATGAACAGAACCAAAACTAGCACTATCAAGTGCATCTTTGACTTTGCCAAAGGTCTCTGGAGTGGTGAATACATCGATTGAACCATCATCATGAGTGATAACATCTTCGGCGCCTGCGTCTAATGCACTGTCGATTAGGCTATCTTCATCAATATCGGTGTCGTAGGAAATAATGCCAGATTTAGTAAATAAATAGGCCACTGAACCATCGGTACCCAAGTTACCACCCGACTTATTAAACGCATTACGCACCCCAGAAACGGTGCGATTACGATTGTCTGTCATCGTTTCAACCATGACCGCAGTACCACCTGGACCATAGCCTTCATAAATAATGGTTTCTAGTTGCTGACCATCTATCTCACCGGCACCGCGTTTTATGGCGCGTTCAACGGTATCACGGGTCATATTATTGGATAAGGCTTTATCAACTGCAGCGCGTAATCTGGGGTTAGCATCAACATCTGAACCGCCTTCGCGAGCTGCTACAGTAAGCTCTCGAATAAATTTGGTAAATAACTTACCGCGTTTAGCATCTTGTGCGGCTTTACGATGTTTTATATTGGCCCATTTACTGTGTCCTGCCATCTTAAGCTCCTTTATCCAATTGGATAATTCAAGTAAAAAACCATACTTGTCAAAAACATACCGAGGCAGCAGCCTCGGTATGTGGTGCCCTATTTAAGAGCGTATTACGCTGAACAATAATGTTTACTCTTCAGTTTTAACCTTTTCAATCACCGCAATACCCAATTCCGTTAACTGCACTGGGTTAGCAAAACCAGGAGCGTTAGTTAATGGACATGCCGCGGTAGTCGTTTTAGGGAATGCCATTACGTCACGAATCGAGCTTGCGCCGGTCATCAACATGACAATACGATCCAAACCAAACGCTAAACCCGCGTGTGGAGGTGTACCGTAACGTAACGCCTCAAGTAAGAAGCCAAACTTTTCTTGTGCTTCTTCAGCTTCAATACCTAAAATACTGAATACTGTACTTTGCATTTCGGCGTTATGAATACGCACTGAGCCGCCACCTAATTCACAACCATTCAATACCATATCGTAGGCATCTGAAATAGCTGCTGCTGGATCTGCTGCTAATTCTGCAGGGCTAATACCGCGAGGCGCAGTAAATGGATGATGAACCGCGTGGAATCCACCGTTAATTTTCTCAAACATTGGGAAGTCGACAACCCACATTGGGCGCCACTGTCCTTCAAGTAACTTGAAATCTTCGCCAGCTTTTAAGCGCAAGGCGCCCAATGCTTCAGCAACCACATTGGCTTTGTCTGCACCAAATAGGATGATATCGCCGGTTTGTGCACCTGTACGGCTGATGATGTCGTTAACAATAGATTCAGTTAAAAACTTAAGTACAGGCGACTGAATACCATCCATGCCTGCAGCTAAGTCATTTATTTTCATCCACGCTAAACCTTTAGCACCATAAATGCCGGCAAATTTAGTGTAATCGTCAATTTGTTTACGAGATAATGACGCACCTGTTGGAATACGTAGTGCCGCAACGCGACCTTCGACATCATTTGCAGGGCTATTAAATACCGCAAACTCAACATCTTTAACCAAATCAGCAATATCAACTAATTCAAGTGGATTACGTAAATCAGGCTTATCAGAACCATAACGCTTCATTGCTTCGGCGTAGGTCATGCGAGGAAAATCACCTAAATCAACATTCAATAAATCTTGAAACAAACCGCGCATCATTTGCTCAGTTTTTTCCATGACTTGTTCGGCAGACATGAATGAGGTTTCAATATCGATTTGAGTAAATTCAGGTTGGCGATCTGCACGTAAATCTTCATCGCGAAAACACTTAACAATTTGATAGTAGCGGTCAAAACCAGACATCATTAGCAACTGTTTGAACAGCTGTGGTGATTGAGGCAAAGCAAAAAATTGACCTTTATAAGTTCGACTTGGGACTAAATAGTCTCGCGCACCTTCTGGAGTGGCTTTGGTCAAAATAGGCGTTTCGATATCTAAAAAGCCATTGGTGTCTAAGAAGCGACGAACAGAACTGGTGACCTTAGCGCGGAAGATAAGACGCTCGGCCATTTCTGGGCGACGTAAATCTAAATAACGGTATTTTAAGCGTTGTTCTTCACTGTTATTTTGATAATTATCCATGCTTAAAGGTAAAGGCGCTGAAGCATTAATCACTGTCAGTTGCGTACCTAAAATTTCAATCGCACCGGTTTTCATTTGTGAATTGACTTGGCTATCAGGACGAGCGCGCACAACACCTTTAATTTGAACACAAAACTCACTGCGCAATGTGCTGGCTATATCAAAAACGTCTTTTAGATCTGGGTCAAAAACAACTTGAACTAGCCCTTCTCTATCGCGTAAGTCTAAAAACACAACTCCGCCTAAATCGCGACTACGGTTAACCCAACCAACTAAAGTAACTTCTTGACCTAGATGAGACGTATTAATGTCTCCACAATAATGACTGCGCATTGAACTCTATCCTTTATCCACAAAGCGGTATTTTGGAAATCGAAAACGATAAAAACGGCATTATATACCGTGACTCAAACTTATGCATTGAAGTATCAATCAGATTGCAGCAATTAACCAGACCTACAGCGAATAAACTCAATCGACTGACGGAAAAACCATCAACCAAAAACTAGCTCATTTTATGTTGATGGCCACCGACTTTTTTAGCTTGATACATTAACTGATCTGATTTTTTCAATAATGAAGCAGCGGTATCGGCATCATCAGGAAAAATAGCGATACCAATGCTGGCCGAAATAGTGACATTGATATCATCGATTAATAACGGTTTCTTTAATCCCAATAAAATATTTTCAGCCACTTGACGAGCATTTTCTTTGGCTTCGATATGATTTAATAACACCACAAACTCATCACCACCAAAACGGGCAACCGTGTCAGAATCTCGCACATGTTGGCTTAATAATAAGGCGATACGTTGTAGCAACTTATCCCCCACATGATGACCATGCCGATCGTTTATTGCTTTAAAACCATCTAAATCAATAAATAACAGTGCAAACTTCGATTTATCCCGATGATGAGTCAAAGTGGCTTGCGCTAATCTATCGTCAAGTAAACTGCGATTTGGCAATGCCGTAACATTGTCATGATTAGCCATAAATCGAAGGTTCTCTTCAGCTTTAAGACGTTTTTGAATTTCGACATTTAAACGTCGATTCGACATCAAAACCACGATGGCAATTAAGGTGATAATTAGCAAACCAATCACTAATATTTTCAACCAACGTTGGTAACGTAATGTGTCACTATTAAGATCTAGCGAAACCCATTTTTGATACATGTTCTGTTGTTCGGTTTCATCAATGGTCGCAATGACTCTATCAATCAAAGGCACTAAACCTTTGACGCCCGGAAATAAGCCTATATGGCTATGCTGCTCAGTTAACTCAGCTAATAAAGACATTTTTAAACTCGGATATTGGCCACCTTTTAACGTAGTCGCCAATGTTGCTACTTGTTCAACAAACATATCCGCACGACCCGTGATAACCGCTGCCATACCTTGCTTAGTGTCTGCAACAGGCACTAATTTTATACCTGGGTATTGTTGGCGAAGCTGATCGACAATGTGATAGCCATCAACAACAGCCAATCGTTTACCGGTAACTTGGGAGATATTAAAAATGGGAGGCTGAGTTAACGACGTGACTATCGCCCAAGGTGACGGCCAATATGCTAATGAGAATGCCAGTGTATTTTCGCGCTCAATCGTTTTAGCCATACTGGCTACTAAATGAATTTCACCTTTAACCAGGTCGCTCATCATGTTGCCAAAATCATCGTAAGCCACCGGGATAATGGTTAAATTGAGTTGGGTAACCAATAAATTTTTGATGTCTGCATTCACCCCTAAAAACTCACCGTTTTTACCCTGAAACTCCATAGGAGCCCAATTTTTCAGGTAACCCATTTTTATGGCCCCTAGACTACTAACGTATTGCTTTTGTTGAGTTGTTAGTTTGATTTTATTGGCAGAATTAGCAAAAAAACGATCGTCTGGGTTAATTAACCATTTACGCTCAACTTGAATTTGTTCTTCAACAGAAATCAAATTAAATCCAGCTTGAATCCGATCCGCTAAGCCACTGTCATCAATGCGCGTTAAAACATACATATCTGTTGAAAATTCGATATCGGTATATTGACGAAACTCTGCCCACAACTTATTGGCTAATAAGTAATGAGACGTCATTGCTGCAGATGAAACAAAACCGCTAATTTCATTTTTACGTGCCGCTTTAACCATGCCGTCTAATGAATCATAAAAACGTAACTGCGCTTTGGGAAATGCTTTTTTAATATCACTAATATAAGGCGCGGTAGGGAAAACCCCAATCCGCATAGCAGTATTTTCAATGCTACTTAACGCTAAGTTCGAACTAAAAAAGCGACTTTTAACCGAAATAATATGCCACGCTTGCTTTAAGCCAGTGCGCATATCTTGGCTTTCAGGATAACCAATATGAACATCTGCAACACCACGTTTAACATCATCAATGGAACTGCTCATGTCACCCGCCACAAAATCAATATTGATACCGGTTTTTTCAGACCATAAAGTCCACAAATCAACTAACATTCCATGTGGCAAGCCATCAGCGCCGATATCGGCATAAGGCTCGACACCATTTTGCATGGCAATAATGACTCCCGCAGTTTGTCGATGATAGCCTAACCACCGCCGCTCTATTTGCTGAATAACCTTCGCCGGCATTAATTCAAAACCATGGTTAATTTTGTTGAGAAGCTCTAAATCCCCTTTAACCACCGCAGGGGCTAAGTTGATTTTTTTGATGAGTATGCGCGATGAGCTGTAAAAATTGGCGGCAATGTCTTGTTCAAGTGCTAAATTGCGTTGATATCCTTCAATACCGGCAAAAACAAATAACTCACCTTTAACGGCTGCTTGTAATAATTGTTCACGATTTTGATAACGCTTAAAACTAAGCTTAGGTTCTAGCGCTGATAATGTTGCTTCATGGGATGAGCCACTCACGATACCAATTTGATAGGGCACTAAATCACTAATTTGTTTTTTACTACTGAGCGACTTATGAATATATAAATAGGTATTGAGTGAAGTAAAGGGTTTGGCAAAATCAAACTTTTTTAACCTAGCTTGGTTTTGAGACATGCCAATGTGGACATCTGCTTTTTTCTGTTCAAGCTGATCGAGTGACTGTTGCCAATGCCGAGACACAAATTGCACTTTGGTATCAGTAATAATGGACCATTCGCGCCACAAATCGACCAAAATACCTGCAGGAGTTCCCGTTTCATCCAAATATTCAAATGGATAAGTATCTTCTCCCATCACGATAACTAAGGGAAGTTGGCGTACTGACGTATTGGCTTTATCTGAATGTATTGCCTGCGCAGGTAATGATATCCACGCAAATAATATTGCTAATATCCAAGGTATAAATTTCAAGTTTTTTCCCTAATACTTTCACTTTTTATACTTATTTATTAAATAAGCTTGTTCATTGCCATTTTGGGCTAAATTAACTACCGTTTTCCAAGCCATAAATATTTTAGCTGTTAGAAAAAAATGATTGTAATGGCTTAAAAAACAGCTTTGTTGCTACTTTGTTACAAGAATAAATAATATCATTATTCAGTCTTGAGTCATGCTAATTTTATGAATAGAAATTAATATTCTGAAGCTTATGCACATAATACCAGCATTCATAAGCATTCAAAACCTGTCCCATTAACAACATTGTCAACTATTTGAAAAAAAACTCACAAATTATTAGCTAGATACTTGCTGCAGTTCACCATCATTAGCTAAAATACATTTCTAACTTTTCCACATTACAGCTGATGAACTCTCAACAAGATAAGATATACGCTCATGTGACCGACCAAATTACTGATTTTCAATTTGATCAACGTGTTGCTGGTGTATTTAATGACATGATCCGCCGCTCTGTTCCTGGGTACGCACAAATTATCAATACCATTGGTGATTTTGCTAATCGCTTTGTCACGCCCCAAAGCAATATATACGATCTCGGTAGTTCGTTAGGCTCAGCGACATTAAGTATTCGTCGTCAAATTGAAGGGCGCGGATGTCAAATTTATGCGGTAGACAATAGCCAGTCTATGATTGAGCGTTGTACTGAAAATCTTGCTGCGTATGTCAGCGACATTCAAGTCAATTTATTGTGTGCTGATATCAGAGATATCGACATCCAGAATGCGTCGATGGTGGTGCTCAACTTTACCCTACAATTTCTACCGACCCATGATCGCGACGCCCTAATAAAACGTATTTACGATGGTATGTTACCCGGTGGAATTTTAGTCATTTCAGAAAAATTATTCTTTGAAGATAATCAAATTCAACAGTTATTAGATGAACAGCATTTAGATTTTAAGCGTGCAAATGGGTATAGTGAGCTCGAAATAAGTCAAAAACGCAGTGCATTAGAAAACGTTATGCGTCCAGACAGCTTAAATGTCCACCAAAAACGCTTAACTGAAAACGGCTTTAGTCACTTCTCAGTCTGGTTTCAATGTTTTAACTTTGCATCTATGGTAGCCATTAAATGATCAATTTTAGCTCTTTTTATAAAGACATTGCTGATTCAAACCTACAACACTGGTTGGAAACATTACCGGCAATTTTAGGTAAATGGCAACGAGATCATAAACACGGCAATTTACCTAAATGGGAAAAAGTGCTCAATAAATTACATTATCCTCAACCGGATAAAATAGATTTTAGCAGCAGTGTAACAATTGGAACCGGGGAACAACTCAGCCTAGGACAAGTCGAAAAACTGACTAATTTACTGGCGGTGTTTCAACCGTGGCGTAAAGGTCCATTTTCCGTTCATGGTATTCAAATTGATACAGAATGGCGCAGTGATTGGAAATGGGACCGAGTTAAAAATTTTATTTCACCATTAAAAAATCGCACAGTGTTAGATGTTGGTTGCGGTAGTGGCTATCATATGTGGCGGATGTTAGGTGATGGCGCAACTCGTGTTGTAGGAATTGACCCTTCGCCATTATTTTTATGTCAATTTGAAGCTATCAAGCGAGTGGCAGGTAATCAGCACCCGGTATATTTGCTGCCATTAGGGATAGAGGAATTACCCGCATTAGATGCTTTTGATACCGTATTCTCGATGGGCGTACTCTATCATCGTCGCTCTCCGATAGATCATTTACTACAATTACGTGACCAATTAAGAGTGGGTGGTGAATTGGTACTTGAAACACTGGTGATTGATGGCGATGAAAATGCGGTACTTGTTCCACAAGATAGATATGGCAAAATGAACAACGTTTGGTTTATACCATCAGTTGCAGCCTTAATGTTATGGTTAAAGAAATGTGAGTTTATTGATATTCGTTGTGTTGATATCGATATCACCTCACTAGCAGAACAACGCAGCACCCAGTGGATGAAAAATGAATCTCTAGTCGATTATCTCGATCCAAATGATGTGAGTTTAACCGTAGAAGGTTATCCCGCGCCTAAGAGGGCTATCATCATTGCAACAAAGAACCAACCGAATCACGATTTAGTATAAATATTACTATTCAACAGGAATTGACATGTTAAAGCAGGTAATTGCTCTATCCGTTGCAGCGGCACTATTATCGGGTTGTACAGCCACCCAAAAAACAATAACACCACCGCTGACCAATGCTGATTTGAATAGCAGTTTGCAAGTTTCGCAAACCGTCATTATTGATGCCATCAATGTACAAAATAGTCAGCAGACAAATGACATTAGTGCGCTTTCTGACGAAATTAGAAAGTTGAAGACTCAGGTAAGCACCGCAATGAGTCAAAAACCAAAAACAATTATTGTTCAACCACCTACACCAAAGCCTGTGGCGGTCCCACAGCAATGTCCTGAAGCCATTATTGGTGAGAAGTTTCTACTTGGTGAAGTCGAAAGTGTCTACATAGATGAAGTAAAATTAAAGTTTGCCACACGCATTGATACTGGTGCAGAGTCATCATCTCTAGACGCACGCAATATCGTATTATTTGAACGAGAAGGCGTACAGTGGGTTCGCTATGATGTGATAACTAATAACACTGAACAACCTGCAAACACCTTTGAATCTAAAGTTGAACGCTTTGTTCGTATTAAACAAGATGCAGATACGGCTGATGATCGTCGTCCAGTAATCCATGCCCATTTAAAAATAGGTAAATATGCCGCCGAAACAGATTTAAACCTAACGGATCGAAGCCACCTAGATTATCCTTTATTACTAGGTCGCAAGTTTATGAAAGATATTGCCATTGTTGATGTAGGCCAAATCTACATTCATGGTAAAGCCAAAAACCAAATTACCACGTTAATTAAGTAGGATCCGTAATGCATTCTCGTAAACCGTTTTACATATTCGTTGCGTTGCTATTTATCATCGGGATCAGCACCAGCATATATCGTGGTATCGAACACAATGTGCCTTTTTTACCTGGGGACCAGGTACAAAGTTGGGCCGTTGATGCCAAAATCAGTTTTAATGGAAAGAATCAACCTGCTGAGGTCAATTTCTCATTACCTAACGATCCTGCATTTGACATCTTAGTTGAAAATGCATCATCACCAGGATATGGCTTAAATATTTCAGAAGATACTAATAACCGTCGCGCCGTGTGGTCTATTCGTGAGGCTTCTGGCTCACAAGCATTGTATTACCGAGTCACTTTGGTACCCACAGGCAAGCTTAATATTGAAGCCGTCGAAGAACCTGCCACGCCAGAATTATATTCATGGCCTGCAACAGAGAAATCAGCAGCAGAGCAAGTCATTGAAGAAGTCTGGGCTCGCAGTGCTACTAACCTGTCGTTTGCTCAGCAGTTAATGAATTTGATTAACGATAACGATCAGAGCCAAAATATGGCGTTGTTATTATCGGCTAACACCTCAACCAATTTGTTTGTGCACATGTTGCACTCAAAAGGGGTACCTGCACGTATTGTTAACGGTTTGCAACTTGAAGATCAACGACGTCGTCAGCAGCTCACATCATACGTTCAAGTTTACAATAACGGTCAATGGGAACTTTTTGACGTTCCAAACAACAAAAAAGGCCGTGACAATACTTTAGTATTATGGGAATACACTGGCCACTCAGTACTTGATGTTATGGGAGGGACTAGCTCATTAGTTAACTTCTCAATGCTGCAAGATACTCGTTCAGCATTAGCCACCTCTATCGACATGATGATGAATGACGATGCAATGGATTTCTCTTTGTATCAGTTACCGCTTGAAGAACAAAGCACATTTAAGGGCATTCTGTTAATCCCAATTGGGGTATTAGTCGTGGTGTTCTTACGCGTCATTGTCGGCATCAAAACATCTGGTACTTTTATGCCGGTATTGATCGCTCTGGCGTTTATTCAAACGACCCTACTAACCGGCTTAATTGGCTTTTTGCTTATTGTTGCCTTTGGTTTAATGATCCGTTCCTATCTGTCGACGCTTAACTTACTGCTCATATCCCGAATATCGGCGGTAATTATTGTGGTTATTTTTATTATCGGCTTATTTACCTTAATTTCATTCAAATTAGGCTTAAGTGAAGGCTTAACGATTACCTTCTTCCCGATGATCATTCTTGCGTGGACCATTGAGCGCATGTCTATTCTGTGGGAAGAAGAAGGCCCTAAGAAAGTCTTTGTATCAGGTGGCGGTAGCTTATTTGTGGCCACATTGGCGTACTTAGCCATGGACAACCAATTAGTTCAGCATTGGGTATTCAACTTCTTAGGCATTCACTTAGTGATTTTAGCGTTGGTATTAGTGATGGGACAGTACACAGGTTACCGTTTAACTGAATTGAAACGCTTTAAACCATTAGTTGGAGAGCAATAATGAAGTACGCCTGGCCCTGGGAATTGAGCCGTAGCGGTGTACTCAACATGAACAGGCGCAATATTAGCTATATTGGTCGTTATAATCAGCGTAAGTTTTATAAACGCGTTGATGACAAACTAATTACTAAGCAACTTGCGCTTGCTAATGGCATAGCCGTTCCCGATTTAATTGGGGTTGTTCATGAACAACATAAAATCCAAGAAATTCCAGCTATGGTCCTCGACCGTAGCGGTTTTGTGATAAAGCCAGCAAAAGGTTCTGGCGGTAAAGGCATTATGGTGATCACCAGAGTGAGTAATGGCTGTTATTACAAGCCCAATGGCCACGAAGTGACTCATAGCGAAATTTATCGCCATGTATCTAACATTTTAAGTGGTTTATTCTCTCTCGGCGGTAAGCCTGATGTCGCAATTGTTGAAGGGTTAATTGAATTTGACCCAGTCTTTGAAGGCTTAAGTTATGAGGGTGTCCCAGACATCCGCTTAATTGTGTTTAAAGGCTTTCCTGTCATGGGAATGTTACGTTTATCAACTGCTGCATCAGATGGTAAAGCTAACTTACACCAAGGCGCTGTAGGTGTTGGCTTAGATATCGCTACCGGACACAGTTTGCATGCTGTGCAATTTGACTTACCCGTTGATAAGCATCCTGATACTCACTTTCCACTGTCGAACATCAAAGTTCCTCATTGGGAAACCTTACTCCACACAGCATCAAGTGCCTATGAAATGTGTGAGCTCGGGTATTTAGGGACTGACATGGTGTTAGATAAAAACAAAGGCCCACTGTTACTTGAATTGAATGCCCGTCCTGGTCTAACCATTCAAATTGCCAATGGTAGAGGGATTTTACCTCGACTTAAGCATGTAGAAGCGATGAAAAGCTCAACAATGTCAGTTGAGGAACGCGTGGCTTATGCTAAAAAGCATTTTTGTAGCAACCCTATTTTTTAATCTTTTAGCCACAGCAAGCGCTGTGGCTAATCCCTTAGCACTGTTCGTCGAACAGTGCTTACAATATCAACCTGATTTAGGACAAGACAAGCTTGTTTCTTTTCAGTCTGTTGAACAACAAGCTGTTGAATTTGAAAAGCGCACAATTGCGTTAAATAATATCAACGACAGAATTCAATATTACCGCCCTTTCGCCAACGACAGCCTAAATAGGCAAGGCTTATTATGGTGCCAATTACACCTTGCCGATGAACTTTATGCGTTAGCTACAGCAGCCAATACCCAACGCTTAATTGATCAGTTGTTACAGCTTCGACCGCCTTATGATCAATTAGGACAACGCTTAGTCGCCATAAGACAATCACAGTGGGAGCTAATCGAAAAGTCAAAACTGCACAGCGCCCAGGCAAGCAATAATCAAGCATTGTCTCAACGACTCTTTAGCATGCAATTTAATCAGCAAGACTGTGTAATATCCAATGAACTTAGTTCAGAGAGCAGCAATACTAATATTGATATTCGTATTGCTAAATATTTAATTACACAACCCAATGAACACTGTAGAAAACAGGTTTGGCTTGCCTATCAAATTCGCGCAAAAGACAAACAAGCTCCAGCGCTTGCATTGATCCATCAATTACAACAGCAGCACGCAATTCTTCAAGACTATGATAATACCGCACAGGCACAACTCTCATCTCATGGGCTAACCCCGCCGTTGTTAGAGCAATTCTTAGCCAGCCAAACAAGTAATCTTGGTATCGCGCCATGGAATATTGCCCATGCCCTTAGTCGGGTAAGTAATTCATCGGCTATAAAATCGATTACTACGGATGCATTTTTACAGCAAATATTCGAAAGCCTTAAAGCTTTAGATCTCAAGTTTGAACTGATCACAATAGACGATGATAAAATAGACGATCCTAAAATAAATAAAACGACATCGCTTACTGACAGTCAACATAGCAGCTTAAGTGAGCCACACCTCATCCGCGTTTGGCACCAACAGCGATTACTGGGTGAAATTTTCACCTACCCACAAGATAAGCAGCACAAACCATTAAATATAGATGGTCAATTGATAAAACAAACTGTTGTCGGTCATCAATTTGGCCAATATTCACTAAGTTTTCCATCGCAATTAATCCATGTGAAACAACAACAAAAATTAATTAACAGATTAAGCCAAGCAATAGTATCCTTGGCGCAAGGTGGGCAGTTTTATTTTATTACCAATAGAGCACAAAACACTGATGCCCATGCGATTGCAACACAGTGGTTAGCACACTACATTACACAACAGCTGAACTTATCCCAATTGCCTAAAAGACACCAATTAGCAGCACAATATCAACAGCAATTATGGGTATTTAGGACAAAGGTTTCACTGGCTTTTTATCAATATAAAGGTAATTTCAAAGGTACACAGCAGGATATTTGGTTAAGTCATAATCAACCACTATCAGTGGCTTTTGAGCAAAGCTTTGGCCTACCATGGCCAAATGCAACGGACGCAATATATAGTTATCAAGCTATTGCTAATGAAGGAATTAATCATTATCTTCCTTTATGGCAAACCGCATTGACTCAATTAATCATTGCTGACACACCGACCAATATATCGACTCGCGCGATATTTAATTTATTGGTTGTAAACGAAACACATTTAACTTTAGACGATCAACTTGAGCAGCTTATTGGCCCACCAATAGACCCACATTCACTTATCAGGAGATTTAAACATGCTGGAACTACGCAAGAGTAAAACACTCTCGTACTTACTATTATCAGCTACGTTGTTTAGTAGTGTGGCGTTCGCAAAAGAGTCCGTTGAAAAAACACCACATAAGTTAACGGCTGACCAAGTTTATCAAGGCATTAAAACCAATTTAGAAACCAATCTTTATTCATTACCGCCTCGTGTACAAGGCCATTATGCTATACGTCAATTCCGTATGACTGGGGAAGCAAAATACGCTAACGGTTCATTAATCGATTTGCTCACCATTGCAGAGCGCCAAGCATACTATTCTTGTAATCTGGATAAACCCGGTTTTATTAAAAGTGAATCAAAAATTGAAGCGGATAAATTAGGCTCTGGCCCACGGGCTACCGCCCGTAAGGAAGCCATCGCTCCCTACCCTAACTTTATGTTATATACCGATGTGCTATTGCGCTATGCCAGTCGAGTCGATGAGTTTGGCTTTACCGGACCTTGTCATGATTTAATGATAAAAACCCTAAAAAGTGCTAATTTAGAACCCGCTTTCACTGATCCAAAAATGATCAAAGCTTGGGCCGCGCAGTTAATCAACTATGTATATTGGGCCAAGCAAATCGGTGTTGGCGACTATTACCAAGCTTACAAACAAGCTTTCATTAAAACCTATCCAGATAGTAATGATGATAAGCTCAAAAAAGGCCAATATAAAAACAAAGTTTATGGTATGACTCACTTTATTTTTTCAGCTAGCGAGTATTATCAACATCCAGTAGATCCAAAAGAGTATCAGTGGATTTTAGATTACTTTGAAAACAACATTGATCGCATTTTAACCGATACTACTGAAGATATTATTACTGAAGTGGGTATTAGTTTCTTAATTACTGGTAACGGCGATAACCCAGTTGTAGAGAAAGTGAAAAAGCATGTGATTGCGGCTTACGATCCTAAAACGATGATGATCCCCTCACCACATGGCAAAGTTGAATTATCTTCTGGTGAACACAGAAACGTATTAGCAATGATGTTATTAGATTGGCCTGAAACGTTACATAAAGGACCATATTTAAATAATATTTCTAGTACCAAGAAATACTTACCAAAACTTGTTAAGCCTAAAGCGTCTATGAACGATGCTAAATCACACTAAATATTAGCAGTGATACGTTTGAGGCAAATGCAGTGCATTTGCCTTTTTTATTTCAAACAAAGCTATGATTTTCCGTCATTTTTACTCAACAATAAAGAGAACACTTAATGAGCCGAGCTAAATCAACCTTAGAACAATGGCGAATTGTCCAAGCTGTCGTTGATTTTGGAGGCTATGCTCAGGCTGCAGAAAAGCTCAACAAGAGCCAATCGTCACTAAACCATGCGGTGGCCAAGTTGCAGCATCAACTGGGGATTAACTTACTCGAAGTAAAAGGCCGCAAAGCCTATTTAACCGAGCAAGGAGAAGTGTTATTACGTCGTTCTCGTCATTTAACTCAATCTGTTGAAGAGCTAGAACAATTAGCCTCAAATTTAGGACAAGGTTGGGAACCTAACCTTACCATTGCCAGAGAAATCATTTATCCGATGGGCACTCTAGTGGCAGCTCTAAGCGAATTTTTACCTCAAAGTCGTGGTACAAGGGTAACGATTATCGACTCGGTGATCACTGGCACTCATGAACTTGTGCTTAATAATGAAGTCGACATTGCTATTTGCGCTACACCACCCAAAGGCCATATTGCAGAGCCATTATGTGAATTAAATTTTGAACTTGTGTGTCATCCAGACCATCCGCTTGCGCAATTAGAACGCATTGATGATGACAAGCAGTTAGCCCAGCATTTACAAATTGTGATTAAAGATACGGGAATAAATGCAACCAATGATATTGGTTGGCTTAAAGCGGAACAACGTTGGACTGTATCAAACTTTCATGAGGCAAAATCGATTTTAGCGCGTAACATTGGCTTTTGTTGGATCCCGAACTTTGTTGTGCAGCAAGAATTGCAAAATAAACAACTCATCCGTCTTCATTTGCGTGGAGGTAATAATCGAAAAGCAATATTGAATCTGGTTGTCCCTAATCGCGATCAGCAAGGCCCTGCTTGTAAGTTATTAGAAAGCTTAATTTTAAAACAGCATAACTTACCTTTTAATGGCTGATTATCAGTATACAAAAGTTTACTTAGATTTGGTGTTGTAGATATTTAATCAATATGGCGACTTATTCAAGTCAGCTTCTACATAACACATGATTTTTGTCATGCTCGTGAATCCTTATCTTGCACAAATCGCTGAAAAATCATTGTTCCCTGCACTTTCAATTAAACATCTTAGCATCCATATAAATTAGCTCATTTGGCAAAATATACATAGGGCATTATGATTTGGCTTGCGATACTAGGATGCGTTCAGCCAAGTTCTGATTAAGTAGTTAATATCGAGTTCAGATAATTTACCATCGCTAAATTATCGAATTTAGTTGGTGTTGAATGCATACTGCAGAGACATCGAAAAAAACTACACGTAGATTTCGATGGATTGATGCTGTTGTGAATAACGTTCTGGGAAAGGTAGAGACTGACTAGTTGAATCGTCAACTGCTGCAGTGTCGTTTGCCATAGTAGAATGACGCTGTTCTGCTGATAATGAACGATTTGGAGACAATAAACTCATGTTTGAATCATCAGCATTAAGAGGATCATTGGTTAAAGTTTGACTGTTTTGCGATATGGAAGTATTCGTTGTTGTTGATGACAAAGCATCTGAATTACTTGTTATTAACTCTTTCTTTGCTTCATTCATGTTTTGTAATGCTTGCGCCGCCACACGAATATCAGCCATTGACGGCTGTACTGGCGCCATCGCAGCGGCATACACTTTCTGCATTTTACTTAACGTTGCTTGCGCATCACCATCAACAGTAGACACATCGATATTGACCTCACCATCCACCGCATAGCGACGTCCATCGGGGCCTTTTTCATATTGATAACTCGGGCTTTGTGCCAAACTGCCTCCCACTGCTGCGTGGGCTTGTTCGTGGGTTTTAACTTCGGTATCTCGTTGTGCCAGTTGATCAATTTGTTTAATTTCAGCTTGTTCAATTTGTTGTTGTTTGTCTTTTTCCTGTTGCTCAACTTGTTGAGTTGCTGTTTCAGCTTGACGGTTTGATGTTTGAGATTCTGCATTGACTGACGGATCATCCACTGTTGAATTTTGGTCCGTACTATTTGTCGCTACAGCTGAAGTATTTGTTTCTGTCGCTGAAGCATCCGAGGGTTGATTAAAGATATTAACTGCTGGCTGTTGAGCATTAACGGCTTCACCATGACTCGTTGCGGCTGGTGTATCGGTACTCACAAATGTCCCAGCAACGGTATCAGTTGCCTGGATTGGAGTAGGTGAACGATTTAATACTCCAGTAAGATTAAGTGGACCACTTTTTAAGCTGTAACTATTGAATGTATCAGCAATAATGATTTTTTGAGACTTGGTTTCATTGCTCGCAGTTAAGCTAGATGTAGAGTTATGCTGAGTATCTGTGCTTATAGTGGGTTTAAGGTCTATCGGTACCTTAAACGCCGCTGTTGATGTGACCGTAGTTTGAAATGAACTGGATTTGAGCGAGCTGTTTTTAACTGAACCTGACTGAATATTTCCAGATTGAATGTCTATAGAAATAGTAGGGGCAGATCGAGGGTTACTGGCTTGAATGCTATTTGTTGTTTGAGCACTATTGATTGCTTGTGTATGTGGTTGAGCTTGCGGCGTGGACAATGAATTGCGGTGGTTAAGTTGGGCAGTATTATTAACTGCCCCAGTGTTTGCAGAAACCATCGCCGCATTCATGATTACACTTCAATATCAATCAAACTACCAACAGTCTCAGAAGCTACTTCAATCACTTTAGCAGATGCTTGAGCTTGGTTGGATGATTCAGTCGCAGACACTAAAGCTGATGTGGTGTCAGTTTGCCCAACAGCACGAGAACTTAAGGTCACAGTATCTTGGCTTGGTGAATTAGACACAGCCGGTTTTTGTTGATCTGGCATCGCAACAGATGTTGTTGCTTGCGCTAAACCTTGTTGAGCACTTTGCAATCCCTGCATACCTGACGCATAGGCTGATTGAACTTGCATAATACTGCTCCTGATTTTAAAAAAGTCGATTTATTATGGCCTAAACCGACTAATATGTACAGTTTTCAAACAAAAGTTAGCCGTTAACCCAACCCATCTCCCAATCTTTCCATACTGGATTCATCCCTCGTAATTTAATTTGTGAAATAACCTGTTCAACAGAGCGGTTATCACTGATTTCAAATTGATCAAGTTGGCTGTCTGGCGACATATAACCACCTGGTTGAGTAGAGCTTCCAGCACTCATGTGGGTAATGCCTAAAGGGAGTAAATTATCCCTCAGCGACGGCAGCTCACGCGTTGATAAACTGATTTCAAGTTGAGAGTTAAACAATCTAAACGCACAGATCATTTGCACTAATCCTGCATCGGTTAATTCAACTTTTGGTGTAATACCGCCAGTACACGGACGTAAACGAGGTAATGAAATACTGTAGCGACTGCGCCAATAGGTTTTTTCCAAATAATCAAGATGATGCCCCATTAGCAATGCATCGAGTCGCCAATCATCTAACCCAAGTAATACACCTAGGCCAATTTTATCAATTCCCGCTTGAGCAACTCTGTCTGGGGTATCTAAACGATAGATAAAATCTTGTTTTTTACCGCGTGTATGATGTTGAGCGTAAGTATGTGGACGATAGGTTTCTTGATAGACCATAACGGCATCAACGCCTAATTTGCCAAGACGCTGATACTGTTCAGTTTCTAATGGTTGAACTTCCATTGCTACATAATTAAAAGCCGTGTTAACGAGTGGTAACACGGACTCAAAATACCCCATTCCAACTTTAGTTTCATGCTCACCAGACACTAATAATATCGAATCAAAGCCTCGTTGTTTAATAATCGCCATTTCGGCTGCTAGTTCATCTCTGTTAAGGGTTTTACGCTTGACCTTGTTACTCATACTAAAGCCACAATAATCGCACTCGTTGGCGCATAAGTTTGATAAATATAAGGGTAAGAAAAGACCGATATTGGCACCAAATCGCTGCCGAGTCAGCTGAGCTGCTTGCTGCGCCATCGGTTCAATATATGCCATTGCGGCTGGAGATAATAATGCCAACAAGCTATCAAGATTACCGCTTGGATTTTTCAAAGCCCGCTCAACGTCTTTGGCAGTAGTCGAATACAGCTTCATCGATAACGCATCGGGGGCTAATTGCGAAAATACGCTTGAATACGTCATGTTATCCCCCCTTACCATTCACTGACTTTGCAAGCGAATTGATTGATGGTTCTGACAAGAATCCGGTCAAAGGACTGGTCGCGTTAGCATGGTTGTTCACTGCCCCTAATCCAGCAAGATATGCTTGTCTTCCTGTTGCAACTGCATCAGCAAAACATTTAGCCATTTGTTGGGGATTGGCACTACTTGCAATCGCGGTATTTACCAATACTGCTGCAGCGCCCATTTCCATAGCTCTGCAAGCTTGTGAAGGTGCGCCAATGCCAGCATCTACTATTACCGGAATATTGGCCTGTTCAATAATAATGCTTAAGAATGTTTCCGTCGCTAAGCCTTGATTGCTGCCTATTGGGCTGCCGAGTGGCATAACCGCAGCGCAACCGACTTCTTCTAAGCGCCGACACAATACTGGATCGGCATGCACATAAGGCATAACAATATAGCCTTGTTCGCATAAGTATTGAGCCGCAATCAATGTTTCAATTGGATCGGGCATGAGGTATTTGGGATCGGGATGAATTTCAAGTTTAATCCATTTAGTGCCCAACATTTCATAAGCGAGTTCAGCAGCAAAAATGGCTTCTTTGGCATTACGCGCACCAGCGGTATTGGGTAATACTTTAACCCCCATACTTTGCAAAGGACCGAGTAAATTGTCATGGCCGCGAGTCAAATCAATCCGCTTCATCGCTAAGGTGACTAACTGCGACCCAGAACTTGCTATCGCTTGTAACATTGTATTGTGATCTGAAAATTTTCCCGTTCCGGTGAGTAACCGAGACGAAAATTGATGATCGGCTATCGTTAACATCATTAACCTCCAGCAACGGCAGAAAAGACGGTGATATTGTCATCGGCTTGACACACTATATGCATCCAACGACTTCGAGGCACAACAGTATCGTTGACCACAACGGCCACTCCTTGAGTGGGTAAATCGCTGAGTATAAGTAGTTCAGCCAAATTCAAATTGGCCCGAACATGTTGCTCGACACCATTAAGGTGCAGGGTTATTAGCTCGAGGGGATCAGTTTGTGACATTAGACCGCTCCTGATGATCAGTTAATGGATATTGATGACATACTTCACATTGTGGGTCTTGACTCATTTGGGCATGCTGCCAGCGTAAATCCTTACCATTAAATCGATGTAGAACACCATATTGGGTAAAGGTATTGCAGATGTGCTGAAGGCCCACCAGCGCTTGCATACTGGCGATAATACCCACAGCAGGCCCTAGCACTCCAGTTTGAGTACAATTTTGCATAATGGGGGTATCAAGTGGATATAAACAACAATAGCAACCGCTGTATGAATGCGAATGTGTGTGGGAAAAATCGATACAAAATAATTGCCCCTGATATGCACTGATAGCACCACTAACCAAGGTTAACTGATGCTGTACACACATTTGGTTTATCAGTTGCCTCGCACTCACATTATCAGTGCAATCAAACACCACAGGTTTTACCGCAAATCGTTTAACAAGCTGATTAAAATGCGCTGATGTAACTCGTTGTGCTAGCACATCGATGGTGATTTCAGGGTAAGCGCTACTAAGCACATTTTTTGCAATGCTGACTTTGGCTTTGCCAATATCAGCGGCCCTGAACAGGAGTTGCCTTGGTAGATTGGATAGTTCAACCACATCATGATCAATTAACAGTATTTTCTGAACACCCGCGGCTGCTAAATAGTGCGCCACTAAATGCCCTAAGCCTCCAACACCAATGATCACTACAGCGCTATTCATAATGGCAAGCTGCCCTGCTTCTCCAATATCGCTCAGTAACATGGTGCGCGAATACTGAATATAATCTCGATCAGATAAAGTACTCATACGCCCTCCTGAGATAAATTAGCTTTAGGTAAAGGTCGGGTAAGCTGCAACCATTTATGATGCAAAGTTCGATAAGCCTTCGCCGGATCGTCAGCAGTAGTCACCGCTCTTACAACGGCAGCATCACCAACGCCGGTATCCGCAATCAACGCCAAATTACTGAGATCGATCCCGCCAATAGCAACGGTAGGATAATGGCGCGCAAATAAACTGGCATAACGTTTAAGTTTACTGAGCCCTTGAGGCGCGGAAGGCATTTGCTTGGTCGTGGTAGCAAAAATATGCCCAAGAGCAATATATGAAGGCGAACATTGGTGGGCGAATAAGGCTTCAAAATAACTGTGACTCGATAGCCCTAACGCCATTCCAGCAGCAGCTATCGCGGTTAAATCTGCAGTTGCCATATCTTCTTGGCCTAAATGAACCCCAAACGCACCGTGTTTAATCGCCAGTGGCCAATGATCATTAATAAACAACTGAGCATGATATTCGCGACCGAGTTTGATGGCCTCAATGATATTGGCTTCGAGTGTTAATCCTTGTAATACATGGCTGTCATCAGTATCGATATTAATAGCTAACTTGGCACGATATTGAACCGTCTTACAGCCCGCTTTTAACAATTGTTTAAGCATATCGATATCAGCTACAACAGGATAAATCCCCAAGGGTTGATGCAGTGATTTAAAACCATTCGGTGCAGCTTGCTTGCACGAATCATCAGCGAGATGCTCAGAAGATACCAACTTGATTGATGGCATCATGCCTAAATCATCAGGCCAACCAGTACGGGCTAAGACACCAGGTCCTTGACCAAGGCTTACGCCTAAAGTAAGTCCCTTATTGACGTAGGCTTTTGCCAGCACAATAGCATCATGAATCACGAACTCATGGGCAATAAAACACGCTATGGCAGATGATAATGTGCAACCACTGCCATGATTATTGGTGGTTGCTATCCGCTGGCTACTTAGCATAAACACCGCATTACTGTGTGTAATACTGGCACCTTTAACGTTTTTACTCACATATACATCTATTGCATATTGTTGCTGCCATTGAGCATCACCGCCTTTAGCGAGCACATTGCATTTAAATGTATCGGCTAACAATTTGGCATCGCAGATCATTTGCTGTTGCTGAGCAACCTTGTTATCGACATCACAATATTGCGCTAACGCATACGGAGAACATAAACGTTTCAATTCTTGCTGATTAGGCGTTAGTAAATCAATTAAGCCAATGAGAGGACTAAAATCGAGATCGATAGGATTAAAGTGCGCACCACTACTGGCGACCATGACAGGATCAAGCACCACAAAAGGTACCATCATCTGAGTAGCACGCATTTGAGCTAAACAGCCAGCTAATAGGTCCACCTGTGCTTGGGATGCCAACAGGCCAATTTTAATCGCCACTGGCGGCAGATCGGCAAGTAAACTGCTGAACTGAGCCAACAACATGGATTCAGAAACGGTTTCAACAAGACTCACACTGACTGAGTTCTGTGCGGTTAATGTGGTTATTACGCTACACCCGTGACACGACAAGTCTTGCAAAGTTAATAAATCAGCTTGAATCCCTGCACCACCACCACTGTCAGAACCCGCTATGGTCCAGACAATGGGTGGGGTTTGCGTTATGGATTCACTGACAAATGTCGATGAATTCATGGCGATTATTCCACCTCAACCGTTAAGTCAGTATCAACTTGTGCGACAGATTTGACGTCATGATAAAGCGCCGATCCCGACGCTTTGAACTCTGCCGACTTTTGTGCCATCGCTTCCGCCGGATTTATGGCTTGAGCCGTATGTTGAGCTTGATAAGCACTAGCGGAAGATACTTCAATCTTAAGTGCTTCAGCTTGTTCAAGATTCGCGGCATATTCACGCACTTCGTGGGTTATTTTCATCGAACAGAATTTAGGTCCACACATTGAACAAAAGTGAGCCACTTTTGCCGATTCTTGTGGTAACGATTCGTCGTGGTAAGCACGAGCGGTATCAGGATCAAGACCTAGGTTATATTGATCTTCCCAACGGAATTCAAAGCGGGCTTTTGATAACGCATTATCACGTACTTGCGCACCTGGATGACCTTTAGCGACATCAGCAGCATGAGCTGCAATCTTGTAGGCAATTAAGCCTTGTTTTACATCTTCTTTATTTGGCAAACCTAAGTGTTCTTTGGGGGTGACGTAACACAACATCGCCACGCCGTACCAAGCCATCATGGCAGCGCCGATACCAGAGGTGAAGTGATCATAGCCCGGCGCAATATCGGTTGTTTGTGGGCCTAAGGTATAAAATGGTGCTTCGTCACAAAGGGCCAATTGCTTTTCCATATTGACTTTAATCAATTGCATTGGCACATGACCAGGGCCTTCGATGATGGTTTGCACATCATATTCCCATGCAATTTTGACCAATTCACCTAAGGTTTCTAATTCCGCAAATTGCGCTTCATCATTGGCATCGGCAATTGAACCGGGGCGCATACCATCGCCTAACGACAATGACACATCGTATTGGGCGCAAATCTGGCAAATATCACGAAAATGTTCATATAAGAAACTTTCTTGATGGTGGCTTAAACACCACTTAGCCATAATTGAACCGCCACGTGACACAATGCCGGTAAGGCGTTTAGCGGTCATGGGTACATAACGCAATAACACCCCAGCATGAATCGTAAAATAATCTACGCCCTGCTCGGCTTGTTCAATCAATGTATCTCTAAATACTGCCCAACTGAGGTCTTCGGCAACGCCATTAACCTTTTCTAATGCTTGATAAATCGGCACGGTACCAATTGGCACTGGCGAATTACGGATAAGCCACTCACGCGTTTCATGAATATAACGTCCGGTCGACAAGTCCATGACCGTATCTGCACCCCAACGGGTTGACCACACCAGTTTTTCAACTTCTTCTTCAATCGAAGATGTCACCGCTGAATTACCAATATTGGCATTCACCTTCACCAAAAAATTACGCCCAATAATCATAGGTTCGGTTTCAGGATGGTTAATATTCAACGGAATAATCGCTCGACCTCGAGCGACTTCATCACGGACAAACTCAGGAGTGATAAGTTGCCCAATATGCGCACCAAAAGCCTCACCTGGCGCTTTTTGAGTCAATACGCTATCGGTTACTTCAGCGCGAGCCATGTTTTCACGAATGGCAATGTATTCCATTTCGGGGGTAATAATACCTTGACGAGCATAATACATTTGGGTCACGCATTTGCCAGACTTGGCACGTTTAGGCGCGACAAGGGCGTCAAAGCGTAAATGATCGAGTCCATCATCGGCCAGCCGCTGTTGGGTAAAGCCCGAACTTGCACCCGTTAATTGCTCAGTATCTTGTCGCTCATCAATCCATGCTTGACGGATTTTAGGTAAGCCTTCACGCACATTAATATCGGCAAGGGGATCAGAATAAGCACCCGCGCAGTCATAAACCATTATCGGCGGATTGGCTTGTTTAATGGGTTCAGCGTCAGTACCACCAATGACGGTATCAGTTTGATTCACTTGGCGCATAGCGACGTTGATATCAGCACGACTACCGGTTAAATAGACTTTTTCTGAATTAGGATGTTGTAACGGTTTAAGAGTATCAATAAATTGTTGAGCGTTAGCTCGAGTTTGACGACGGTTTGGATTTGACATTAGCAACCTCAATATTAAGAGTAGAGTTGCTTGTCTGGAGAGGTGTTGATAGCAGCAGTAAACGATAAAAATACTATTGCTTACGTCAATAATCACATAGAAAAATACTAAAGTAATAACGTAACTGGATATATAAACCGATAAAAAACTCGGAGGTAAACGTCCATTTACGGTCTTGTTAATACGTTATTTATCTTCCCAACTATCATGATTATTACGCTTGTTTCCTTCGCAGGTTCTAGCCTGATCAGGTTCAACGGATCCCGAATAAACGGTCTCAGCCATAATGGCACTCCGACAAGATGTCCCGCAGTATAAGCAAGCTTGTCGCTAAATAACAAGCACTAAAATAATCATTTCATACAAAAGTTATCAATCCACATACCAGAAACTAATATGAGGTTATTGATATCCCCATGGTTCATCCATCACCACAGACAGGTATTTATCAAGGTGCGACACTATGTCGCATTCATCATATTTATTAGTAGATTATAATTTCAAAAAACTGACAAACACCTTTGAAATATATTCATCAAAGGTTGATAAAAATAACAATAAAGGTGATGACTTTGGCAAATAAAGCAATCCAAACCATTAAATCAAATACAAATTACCCATGGGTTTACTCATCAATTTCATTGACTATAATGTTTGCTATTACACCTCAAGTAATGGCTGAGCAGTACGATAAGCAAAATAGTGAAGGCATTGAGCGGGTTGAAGTACATGGACAAAACACGACTAACAAAGACTTACTCGGCTCAGCCCAAAGCTTACTTGAAAAGCAAGGAGTAGACTTTTCTGAAGCAGGTGGCGTATCGGCATTACCGATTTTAAATGGCATGATGGGCGATCGCATTAAGGTGCTCATTGATGGCAGTGATATTACCTCATCATGTGCAAACCAGATGAACCCGCCACTTTCTTATGTGTCAGCCAATCACATTAGTTCGACCCAAGTGGTTGCTGGAGTCTCTCCGGTGAGCGCCGGTGGCGATAATATTGCCGGCGTAATTAACGTCACTAGCTTAACCTCTGTATTTACCGATAGTGACAATGTGACATGGCAAAGTGGTAACATATCTAGTGGTTACCGAAGCACCAATGACGCCATTCTCGCAGGTGTAAATGCCACAGTTGCGAGTAAAACATTAAGCTTTAGTTACCAAGGATCATTTGAAGATGCAAACAGCTATACCGACGGCCACGGCGATAAAGTACTAGACACCTTATACCAATCACAAAATCATGCATTAACCGCTGCTTGGCAAGATGACATTCAACAAATTGCTGTCAAATTGACCCATCAACATATCCCCTTTCAAGGTTTCGCTAACCAGTATATGGACATGACGAATAATGACAGTTATGGCGCATTAGTGCGCTATCAACGAACGCTGGAAAATGAAGGCGAGTTCACTGCCCAAGCGAACTGGCACAATGTCGAGCATCAAATGGGCTTCTTTACCGATGAAAAAACCGGCATGATGCCAATGAAAACTAAGGGTAAAGATTACAGTTACCAACTGCATTGGCAGCTACCAATGAGCTCAGACAGCACCTTATTAATTGGCCAAGAATATTATATTTATCAACTTGATGATACATGGCCTGCGATTGAAGGTTCAGCCATGATGGGCCCAAATGATTACGTCAATATTAATGATGGCGAACGTCAACGTGTAGCTCTTTATGGCGAGTGGCAACAAACACTTAATACACGTTGGTGGCTGTCTGCAGGTGTTCGTTATGAATACGTATCAACCAGCACAGGTGAGGTTCAGCCTTATAACACCATGAGCATGATGGGCATGACCAATGTTAATGCCATAGCCGCAGATGAATTTAATGACCTCTATCGAAAGCGCAATGACAATAACATCGATGCCACCCTTCTTGCTCGCTATCAACTCAGCGATACTGAAGTGATAGAGCTTGGTTTAGCCCGAAAGAACCGCGCACCCAATTTATATGAGCGATATAGCTGGGGCCAAAGCACCATGGCCACAACGATGATTGGCTGGTACGGCGATGCAAACGGCTACATAGCCAATCCAGACCTTAGTACAGAAACTGCACATACATTGAGTATGGCTTACAAGCGAGTACAAGATGATTTAGCATTTAGTGCAACAGCTTGGTACAGCAGCATTAACGATTTTATTGATGCCAATGTGGTCAGCAGTTTTAATCGCACAAGCATCGATAGTAATCGTCGTCATATTTTACAGTTTACAAATGTGAACGCTAACTTGTTTGGTGCACGCATTGATGCTGAATATCAACTAGCAGACAACGACACGGGTAAATGGCTCATTAACGCTAACATCAACGCAACGCGCGGCGAAAGAGATGACAACGACCAACCGCTGTATCAAATAAAACCTTTGCAAACAGAGTTAGCTTTGCAACAACAGCTAGGTGATTGGCAAAATAGGTTCAGTTGGCAATGGGTTGCAAGTAAAGATCGCGTGGATGAACAGCGTTTAGAAAACACAACTGACAGTTACTCACTGCTTAATTTAAGCAGCAGTATCCAATGGCATGATGCCACAATGACAATTGCAGTGAAAAATCTACTGGATGAGTATTATCAACTGCCACTGGGCGGTGTCAGTATCGCTGATTATAAAGCTGACAGCAGTAACGGTTTTCAACAAATAGCCGGAGCGGGTCGCTCACTAGAATTAAATGTCAGTTACGCGTTCTAGTTAACCAGCTATAAGTCATAAAGCCGATGCCCTGTAATAATTACCACATTATTGGCTAGGCTAAAACAGCAATTCTGTTGATTATTAGACAGAAAAAGCCTCTACATTACAGTAGAGGCTTTTTCCTATTTGGCTGAGCGGACGCTGATGTTGAAATGGTGAACCAGTTACCTCCGGCGTGACAGGCCGATTTCTATTGTTCTGCGATGGAATTACATAAATACACTAACATTAGCTCATATGGCTGATTTCTGGCTAAGTAAAAACACCAAATCTTTTGATTTTTCATAAGAAAAAAGCCCCTACATTACTGTAGAGGCTTTTTCTTATTTGGCTGAGCGGACGCTGATGTTGAAACAGTGAACCCGCGACCCCCGGCGTGACAGGCCGGTTTCTATTAATCTGCGATGGAATAACATTAATGCACTGACATTTGATAATCTAGCAGGTATTGCATCCTAGGCTGAATCACCAATTCTGGTAATTTTTCATAAGAAAAAAGCCCCTACATTTCTGTAGAGGCTTTTTTCTTATTTGGCGGAGCGGACGCTGATGTTGAAACAGTGAACCCGCGACCTCCGGCGTGACAGGCCGGTTTCTATTGATCTGCGATGGAATAACATTAATGCACTGACATTTGATAATCTAGCAGATATTGCATTCTAGGCTGAATAACACATTCTGTTGATTTTTGAACAGAAAAAAGCCCCTACATTTCTGTAGAGGCTTTCATCTTATTTGGCGGAGCGGACGGGACTCGAACCCGCGACCCCCGGCGTGACAGGCCGGTATTCTAACCAACTGAACTACCGCTCCAAAACGGTTTGCATACACTTAATAAAACTAACAATAGTATAAAAATTATCTGTTTTATTAAGTGTAAACAGTCACTTGAATGGCGGAGCGGACGGGACTCGAACCCGCGACCCCCGGCGTGACAGGCCGGTATTCTAACCAACTGAACTACCGCTCCACACAAGTGCGATGAATAATAAAGTTGTGATAATTAATCGTCAACAGTTTTTTAATTGTTTTCGCTCATTTAGTTAAAAAATGTACAATTATCAAGTTTTAGTACAAAAACCACTCACTTCAGTGGCTTAGTTTTTATCATCTGGCATACTCAAATCAATATCATCTAAGTCGACGCTTTCTAGAATACTGTCTTTAGGTTTATCTTCATTCACTGGATTTTGCTTTAACCTTTCTTCCGCCGCAGCCATCGCCTTTGCCAGCGTTTGTTTTTTACGCCATATCACCAAACCAATAATACCAACGAAAAAAAGTATGCCATTAATGGTAATAATCCAGAACATCGCATCGTCTTTAGCGACTTTCTCTTCAATTTCTGCTTGAATGGCCGCTTTTTCAGCAAGTTCTTCAACTGTTGGGACTGGAGCTGGAGGCTCTACTAAATTAAAAAACATTTCAGGTAAATTGAGCACAATTTCTCGGCCATCAACCGTAGTAGAAACCACACTGCCTTTAACACGATAACTGCCAAACTCAGTCACTTTAGGTAAGTATAGAATTTGATCTGCACTGGTCATGGTTTGCAAGGTAATAGGCAGCAACAACCCAGCAGGGCCGACTAAGTCAAACTCAAAATGAGTTTCTGCTAATTTCACCACAGATTCATCAACCGTTAACTGTATCTGCCATATGCCTTTTAATGGATCGCTATTGGGTACCATTTTGACTTTGATTGGTTGTGGCAAGAGCTCAAACGGCATCACATATTCACGCTCAAAGACATTATTTCGTGCAGTGACATTGAGTACATAATGACCGGTAGGTTGTTGTAAATTATGGCTTCCGGTAAAGATGCCATCGTCAGGTGTTTCGTCCAACAATTCACCATTGTCTTTATAAGCACCAACAATAATGGTTCCCGTTGCGAAATTGTCGTCAGTTGGAAGATGCGCACTGGTAAAACGTGCAGTCCATTCGACCATATACTCCAAACCCGGCATTCTCATGGTTAAATTATCACCCAAGAGTCTTGCTGTAACTTTTAACCTTTCACCCTGATAAAGTGGTTGCGGTAATGGTTGCACAGCAATGTCTAATGCAGAGATTTTTTGTATTGTCGATCCTTCAACCACACTGCCTAATAACTGCCAAGGCCCTGGCATCGGTTTTTCGATATAAATCATATCGGCAGCAATACCATCTACCCATTTTACCGTTTGAGGATGACGATTTGAGTACCATTTGCTGCCATCAGGTAAAATCACCACGACAGGCGCAGAACCATAGCTTCGTTGGATAACTAACGTTAAATGATCAACCATATAATCGATTCGAAAACGATTTTTAAGTTCTGCTGCTTGCGATGCATTGACCATTGCAGCTTGGGCATTAGGTTGCCAAGCAAAGATAAGACTCAGCAACAATAAACATGAAATAGCAAGATAACCGGCGCGAGTGGCACTCATAAAGGTTGGTTTACCCTCTCCAGAGACATTTACCTGACTTCGCAATGAGATCAAGTCGTTGTTCGTGTAATAGTATTTCATCGGCTGATGCACCAACGACTTTAAGATTAAACGCCGCCGGATCGATATTTTTAATTCCGCCACCTTCTTGACCCGCTTTTTCATTAGACAAGTTAAACTTAATTTGTCCACCTGTCATGATTAAGTAAACATCAGCAAGAATTTCCGCATCGAGTAATGCGCCGTGATAAGTACGGCGGCCATTATCGATACCGTAACGTCGACACAACGCATCTAAGTTATTTTTTTGTCCTGGATGCAGACGTTTTGCAATGGCCAAACTGTCGAGAATACTGCAAATCTCTTTGGTTTTAGGCCCAATTGGATTGAGTTTTGAAAACTCATGGTCCATAAAGCTCACGTCGAAGTTGGCGTTATGAGCGACAATTTCAGCGCCATCGATAAAATCGATAAAATCTTTGGCTATTTGATGAAAACGCGGTTCGTTGGCAACACGGTCATTGGTAATACCGTGAACTTGAATTGCCTCTTCATCAATCGCTTGACCAGGATTAATATATTGGTGATACGTTCGACCTGTTAAGCGACGATTAATCACTTCAACACAACCAATTTCAATAATGCGATGGCCCACATAAATCGGTCCACCCGCTTGGTTCATACCGGTAGTTTCGGTATCGAGGATCACTTGACGACTTGCACTAGAAATAATGTTCATATTTTTTACTCATTCAGCCCTCGCCTTTGTATAAATTGAGTATACTGGCGCGAATATTTCGCTATGGTAACAACTTGATGGCCGAACTCAAACAGCTGTATATTTTTACTGATGGCTCTTGCTTAGGAAATCCAGGACCTGGCGGTTATGGCGTGGTAATGAAATATAAACATCAGCAACATGAAATCGCCGATGGATTCTCATTAACAACCAATAATCGTATGGAACTTTTAGCCCCAATTATCGCGTTAGAAACCTTATACGAACCCTGTAATATTATTTTAACCAGCGATAGCCAGTATATGCGCCAAGGTATTATGACTTGGATCCATGGTTGGAAGAAAAAGGGCTGGATAACCTCAACTAAACAACCAGTTAAAAATGTCGATTTATGGAAGCGTCTAGATGCGGTAAGTCAATTACACAAGATCGACTGGCACTGGGTAAAAGGCCATGCCGGCCACATTGAAAATGAACGTTGTGATGTATTAGCACGCAAAGCGGCTGAAGCTAAGCCTCGACAAGCTGATACCGGTTATAACCCAGAATAGTGAGGTCATCGCTATTTAACTCTAGCTCGGGATAATCACTGGTTATCAAAAAGTCCTTTGCTACGCTAACGGGGTGCATTGACATGCAATAAGCTAGATATTACCGCTTCAATCAGCCCTGGTAACAAAAGTAATATTTTGCTATGAAATAGCTCAACTCTTCTGATTTTGGCTTACGGACCTCATCTCTTAAACCGAGTTGAGGTTACTTTTTATGATTTTGAATTGTTTAATGTCTGGGTCTCAATACTCGGAGTGTGAGTTAACCCGGTACGACCTGCCGATGGCGCCGTTGACCAGTTAGGCGCTTTGACCTTCGACTTATCTTTAATCGGTGTAAGTGGAGTCGTCATTTTTCGAGCCACGATTAAGTAAACACTGCCAGTACTAGGTAGCCAGTTGGCGATACTTTTTTGCCACAATGGTGCTTGTTGAGGTTTGCTCGGTTGATTAGGCGTGTTGACTCCCCGGTGCCCTAATAGCGAATGGTACATTAACCGTTCATCTGCTAGTACTTTATATCCCAATAACCCAAGCCAATCTTTAACTCTTGATGGCATAAAAAACTGCCCGTTCCAAGGTAACTGAGTTTGATATTTAGGCAATATTTTGCCTATAAAAGCCGAACTGATGGGATTAAAACCAACAATAAAAATATAACCACTGCTAATGAGCACTCTGTCGAACTCTCGTAAAATTTGATAAGGGTCTGATTCAAATTCTAAAAGAAAACAACTTAACACCGCATCAATGGCACTTTGTTGTACAGGTAAATGATGCGGATCGGCTTGAATACTCGCATCTGCACCATCATAAACAGAAAAATGCCGTGCTATGCTGCAATGTAAACTGTTTAACTGGCTACTTAACGCCCCTGCTTTAAGTAAATGATAGCCAAATATTCGCGGCCACCATGGGGCTAATTTTGCTTCAATCTCAGCTTGCAATAATTCACCAAAAGGTAAATCTTGCCAAATAAGGGGTTTTAACATGGAGCCCGCCAACGATTACTTTGCAAAAATGTCATATTCTCTCAACCCATCAACTTTACCATAGCTCATTTAATGTTCAGCTAACCATCATTGATACTTTCAGGATAACTTCACTTGAAATTATTTAACGATATCCGTTACCCTAACAGATAGTCAATCATCACTCGAGTCAGATTATGCTTAACGTTCATACCATTCCAGCTTTTAATGACAACTACCTCTGGTTAATTCATCAAACAAGTAGCCTTGATGCTTATGTAGTTGACCCTGGCTGCGGCCAAAGTGTTATCGATTACCTAGCTACAACAGAACTTAATTTAGTCGGCATACTCATTACTCATCATCACAGCGACCATACTGGCGGTATAAAACAACTGCAGCAGCACTTCAACAACCGTCTTATTGTTTATGGTCCGAGTAACGAACCTATCGATGGTTTAACCCATCCTTTAACCGTTTCATCGGATATAAATATTGAGATACCTCATTTAGGGCTTACCCAAGTGATGGCAGTTCCTGGGCATACTTTAGGTCATATTGCCTATTATATTGATGATAAATTATTTTGTGGTGATACCTTATTCAGTGGCGGATGTGGACGTTTATTCGAAGGCACACCGACACAAATGCTGCAATCGTTAACTATGCTGGCAAACTTACCCGACCAAACCCAAGTCTTTTGTGCTCATGAATACACACAATCCAATGTCGATTTCGCCTTACATGTCACACCAAATAATTCACAGTTGATTGATTATGCCCACAAAGTTGGACAATTACGCTCACAAAACATACCAACGATACCTAGCACAATCGCGACAGAAAAAGCCATAAACCCGTTCCTACGTTGTCATCTAAATGAGACTCAAGTCGCAATATCAACAGAATACAAAATAACAAATATAGATGATATTCAGACATTTACATTGTTAAGGGAATGGAAAAATCAATTTTAGATTAACATGAAAACACTTTAATAAGACATGCCAAATAATTTAATCTACAATGCCAAACTGAACTAAAGCATGACCAAAAGAGTCTCATAGGCATTTGGTATGTTCGCCCTTTTTTTAACGCCCTGAGAACTTGAGGAAGTGTATCTTCAAATGAAAGCAAACTTGATTATTATAGCTGGCAGTATGCTGGCTATAACGGGGTGCCAGACACTCCATACTGCAGAGCCAAGTTCTGATAGTACAACCCACACTGTTACAGCTAACGCTAAAAACAAAAAATCAGCGACCGTAACCCTTGATCAAATTGAAGAACAAGTTGCTGAAGTTAACGATTTATGGCTCATGATCGGCAATCAAATGCGCTTTCCTGTTGTCGATAATGCTTTAGTGGCTCAATACCGCCAATGGTACATCGAGAATCCTACGCATTTAGAAATCGTGACTCAACGTGCTCAGCCATATCTGTATTACATTGTCGAACAGTTAAAAAAGCGCAATTTACCTTTAGAGCTAGCATTGTTACCTATTGTTGAAAGTGGCTTTGACCCACTCGCCTATTCACCAAGTGATGCCTCGGGGTTATGGCAATTAACCGCGCCAACGGCCATGTCGTTCGGTGTAAAGACAAATTGGTGGTATGACGGACGCCGTGATGTTGCCTCATCGACAAAAGCTGCTTTAGATTTAATGGAATACCTCTACGCCAAAATGGATCACAATTGGTTATATACCATTGCCGCTTATAACTCAGGTGAAGGCCGAATATTCAATGCAATAAAACATAACCAGGCCCGTGGAAAATCGACAGATTTCTGGTCACTATCGCTGCCTCGGGAAACAGCTCATTATGTGCCTCAGTTATTAGCATTGGCCGATGTCATTAAACATGCAGACAAGTACGGTATCAATTTAATCCCTATTGATAATTCACCTCAGATAGAGGTAGTCAATATTGAAAGCCAACTCGACATTAACTTAGCTGCTGATTTGGCTCAAATTGACATAAATGATTTAAAAGCGATTAATCCAGGTTTAAAGCGCTGGGCAACCGCCCCACAAGGTCCACATCAATTGATTGTACCTAGTGAAAAAGCGGCTTCCTTTAAACGAGCATTAGCCACTATTGAACCAAACTCCCGTATTAACTGGGTTCGGTATAAAATTAAATCTGGTGATAGCATCAGTGAAATTGCCGACCAATTTGAGACCACTGCAACATTAATAAGAAGCAGTAACGGTATTAAAGGCAACAATATTGTTGCTGGTCGTTTTTTAATTATTCCTGTTGCGGCAAAAGATCCCGATCTCGTCACCATGACCGCAGACCAAGTACTCGCGCGTAGAACAGTGGTTAAATCAAGCTCGAACAAGCAAGCTTATACCATTAAATCTGGTGATTCATTATGGAAGATAGCGCAGTCACAGCAAGTGACCGTCGCACAACTAATGAAGTGGAATAATCTTAAAAAACAATCCACGTTAGCCATTGGCAAATCATTAGTTATTTTTCCTAATGAAGTCGCCTCTCTCACTGCAAGCAATGATAAAACGGTTAGCTATCGCGTACAATCAGGTGACTCTTTAGCGCGTATAGCACTTAAATATAAGGTTACCGTTGCAGAGTTAATCGAATGGAACAGTTTACAAAACAGTAAATTGATCCAACCAGGACAGATACTGAAATTGATTATGACCAATAGCTAGTTAGCTTTGCCAATAAGGCACAATTAATGAACAAAGGCTAAAATAGCTATTGGTATGAGTTAAACACTCAGTTAATTTCAATCATAAAAAAACGGACAAGTGAACACTTGTCCGTTTTTTTATGGCATAACATTCGCATTAATAAATCCACTGGTTCACAGTGTTCAATAATTTGATTAGGCTAACCATGCTGTTATTACTGTACATTTTTAACCTAGATAACCTCGACATGGGATAATAAACGGTTATAAAACAGTCCTTTGTCTCGCTAACTGTGTTGCATTGACTTGCAATAGGTTAGCTATTGACGTACCAATGCGCCTTGTTAGCAAAACAAATGACAAGTTTGATATAAAATAGGCTAAATATTGTCATTTCGACTCACATATCCCACTTCTTACACCGAGTTGAGGTTAGTTAACTGCAAACCGTATAGCAATAACAAAGCCGCTTTGAATAAGGCTGTAGTATTATTCATATCGAAGCACCTACAGCCCTTGTCATTAATGGATGATTTAAATTCCAAGCTTCTTAAACAATCCTTCTTTTAGCTTTTCTTTAGCTTTATCAGCCTCATCTTTAAATTGGCCTTCCAATAACGCTTTGGTATCAATGCCAAACTTAGGCTCTTGGAATGTACCTTTGATAGTTAACGGAATGTCGATACCTTTCAGTGACTCATCAGCAGCTTCGCCTTGTCCTGATAACGACCCAACGACACTGGTTGTTAAGGTGTAATCCAACGCTTCGGTGGCAATGTTTGCTGTGCCTTTACCATTTAACCGAATTAACGGTGAAGCCATCGCTAAATCAGGGTTAGTCACAACAGCATCTTTCATCGTGAAACTACCGGTCAAACTGGTAAAATCGGTTTTCAGCTCTTCTTTCTTATCTGCCGATAAATCACCTTTCAATTTTTGCTGCGCGCTACGGATCATCTGTGGAATGTTAACCCCATACAACGAGCCATCTGCTACTTCAAACTGACCCACTGCATTAAGATTGTTTTTTAGATTATCAGCAATCAAACTGGCACCGCTGCCTTTAACTTCAAAACTCGCTGTTCCAGAAAGTAAATCCACTTCAGCAGCATCGATTAATAACGGACGAATTTGCACACCAGTTAACTTTTTATCAAACACATAAGTTGGTACCGCTTTACGACCATCAAGCTTAGCGCTAAGTGCTAGCTTACCTTCATATAAATCGGCTGTCAGCGACGATAACGTTAATACACCTTTATTAATGGCCATTTTCATTTGCCAATTTTGCGTTAACATATTACTGACTTTAATTGATTTAGCGGTTAAGTTTAGAGTTAAATCTATACTCTTTAATGCCGATAAATCAGGTTCTTGAGTTGACGCAGCTTCAGATGTTGCCTCAGTTTCTTTCGCATCGCCTTCTTGCTTTGGCAGTAATGCATCGACATCAATATCGCCAACATCAAGATTCATCGCAATTTTAGGAATGCTATTACCATAATTAATCTTAATATCGCCAGTGGCAGCTAAGTCCATAGCTGACATTTTAGTCAATTGCAGCTCAATGGTTTTGGCATCTAATGCCATCGTCATTTGTGTACTCAGCTCTGCGGTAATCGCTTTGCCTGGCAAGCTATCGCCTTGGGCTTTATGCACCATGTCAAAATCATTAATCGTGACATTCTGCAATGCTTGGTCGACTTTAACGTTGCCTTGCCCAGATGACGCTAACTGCATATCAGGCAGTGTCGCTGAAAACTCGTAAGCAAAATCAGCGAATTGTCCTAGGCTGAACTGTCCTAAAGTAAAACTTTTTAGACTGAAGGTTTGAGTGGTATTGCTGGCCATATCAATAATATTGATATTCGTATTGGTAAGTTCAATGCCGCCAATATCTAAGGTCTGTAAAGACATCGCTTCTGAATTGCTTGAGGTTGATTGTGGTTTTTCTGCCGATGTTTCAGCAGTCAAACCATCAAAACTGGTCTTACCGTCTTTTTGAGTGACTAAGTTGAGTGTTAAGCCATCAAGCTTTAATAAATCAACTTCAATTTGTTGGCTAAATAATGGCATCAACGCCACATTAGCCACGGCCTCATTAACATCAAGCATCGAAGCTGGGGTAAACCCATTTGGGTTCGATAACGAAATGCCCCCAAGCTTGATGCCTAAAGATGGAAACACGCTCCAACTTAAATCTTGGCTGATTTGTAAATCACGGCCAGTTTGTTTTTTTACCGCATCGACAATTTGCGGTTTAAAATTATTTAAATCGAAAAACATTGTGAGGTAGACAGTTACACCTATCACTAACGTTAGCACTATTGCTAACAACCACTTTATTAGTTTCATTTTTGCTTCCTTGTCTGTCGCTATTTTAAGTTAAAATAGCTAAATCCAGTGCCTGCCTACTGACAGCAACACCATTTAAATCTGCGTAGATCATCATTCCAGGAGAAATACTGATGCCAGCAATCTCAATTGTGACATTGACCTCTCCTACGCCTTTTTTGTCAGTTTTAATGGGATTAGCGCCTAAAGCTTGCACACCAATTAACATGGTGTTAATGGTTCCAGCGTCACGAATACAACCATTAATGATAATACCTTCCCAACCATTGTCACATGCACTTAAGGCTATCATGTCGCCAAGCAATGCACGTCTTGTTGAGCCACCTCCGTCAACAACCAATACTTTACCGTGACCCTTTTTAGCTAATTCAGATTTTACTTTTGAATTGTCTTCAAAACATTTAACGGTCACGACTTCACCATAGAATATCGATTTTGCGCCGAATGCTTTCCATGGATTTGACAACAACGTCAATTGTTCAGGGTAGTGATCAAATAAGTCTGGCAATAGATCTAACATGACTCCTCCTTGTAGATCAAAATCTTAGGTTACCGAGAATGAGTATATTCAACAAGTATTGTTAACGATATATTATTACACTCAAAAAGTACCGTTAACTTAGTATATCAACATACCCACAAATCAAGTTAAAGAGTGACTTATTCAATAAAAATGAATATAATTTATAAAAATAACGTAAAAAATCATACTTATGAGTGAAGATTTAAATTTACAGAAAATGATGGATGCGTTTGATGAGTTAGACTTCGAACAACGCACTACCACAAACCTTGAAAATGCCCGTAATAAGCAGCAAATGACAGCGTATATTGACTCGTTGGATTTCAGTTTGCGCCGTTTATTAATCTTGCAAGACACGGTCAATACTATTGTTGAGCAGAAACAAGTAAACCTGCTTAAACAAGAGCATATTCAAACTTATAAAACTAAGATAATTAACCTCTCACGCCAGTACAATATCTCATATCAAGATGTCATCAACATTATGGTGCAAATATCACACTAGTACTGCTGAAATAATTCAATCTATTTCTGAGAGAATAAGTAACCTCAGCTTGAGTGAACAGGTGAAATAAATCGCTAAAATGGATTTATTTCAAGTCTGCTATCGCAAACTTGCGATGTATTTAACTCATAATGATTTTTTCATCAATCAGTTACTATATCAATAACATGGCTATTTCAAGTGAAAACACCATCGATAGTAAGTTATAGAGTCTGTGAGATAAAGAGCTGTTTGGGCATCATTCATTATCTCGAACGGAAGCTAGTCAGGCTTATAGAACCAACCTGACTAACGGCGGGTTATTTTACTTTAAATTGGTCTACAAGTTGATGTAACTGAATAGCACCTTGTTCTATATCCATACTGCCTTTGTTAATGAGCTCATTCTGAGCTCGATTTTCTAACGACATGTCATTGATGCGAGTAATATTCATATTCAGTTCGCCAATAACAGTGCTTTGCTCTTCTGTGGCTGCTGCGATTTGAACATTCATTTGCGATATTTGCTCAATTGAAGACTTAATATTTTCAAGCGCAACTACAACTTGTTGAGTTTCATTGACCGTTTCAGATGATTTGACTTTAGCCCTAGCAACAGAAGCATTAACACTGTCAATGGCACTTCTGATTGCGTCGATGATAAGATTAATTTCACTTGTTGAAGCTTGAGTTCGGCTAGCAAGCGTTCGAACTTCATCAGCAACAACAGCAAAACCTCGACCAGCTTCTCCCGCTCTAGCTGCTTCGATGGCAGCATTCAACGCTAACAAATTAGTTTGATCTGCTATTCCCACAATCACATCCAGAATTTGACCAATCTTACTTGAACTTACTTGTAAGCCTTTAGCAACCTCTTCTGTCGCGGCTAATTCACTGGATAATTCAGATATTTTTTTCATCGCATTATCAACAACGTTAGCAGATTTGTCTGCCTCTTTATCAGCATGGTGGGTACTGTCTGCTGCCAGTTGCGCATTAGAAGCCACTTCTGATGCGGTCATCGACATTTCATTTATCGCGGTTGCCACATTCTCAGTTTCGGCTTGTACGTTAGATGAGATTTGATTGGCCTGCTGTGCAATCGTCGACATATTTTGTGCTAAGCGACTCGACTCATCAACCGAGTGGCTGACAGATATAATGACTTTCTGGATTTTATCAATAAAAGCATTGAAATGATGTGCGATTTGTTTGAGTTCATCATTACCCTCTTCAGACAAACGTAAGGTCAAGTCCCCCTCGCCCTTGGCAATATTTTTAAACGCGCTAATGGTTTCAATCATCGGCCCTGAAATACTGCGAATGATAAAAAACAGCAATAAGATGACAGGCAGCCAAACCAGAGCCAATAACAATAAGTATTGCGTAATAAATTGATTTTTATCATTTTGAATATCATCGACATAGATACCCGTCCCGATAATCCATCCCCAGGGCCTAAAACGCTTGACCACTGACATTTTTGGACTGGGTTGTTCCTGTTGTGGTTTGTTCCACATGTAATCTACTCGTGCTGAATCCTGCTGTTCGGTACGTTGGATCATTTGTTCAAACAGCTTAACGCCATTTGGATCTTGCATTGCTAATACCTTGGTATTGACTAATTGCTTAGCAAAAGCATGTTGGATCATCGTCCCTTGAGTATCAATACTGAAATAATACTCATTGCCTGAATAGCGTAATTTATCAATTGCCGCCAAAGCCATGACTTTAGCCTCATCTTCGCTCAGGCTTCCAGACTGAGCATCTTGATAATATTTATCCGCGATGGTGGTAGCGATGTCGACCAAAGCATTCAGTTTGGCTTCTTTCTCATTAATTAACACGTTTTCAACTCGTGTTAATGAAAACCAGAAAACGATAACAGTAGCAATGATTGCTAATGCCAACATTCCTAATAAACGGTTTGCAATTGTCGTTTTACGAAAAAACATATTAATTGGGTTCATACAGGCACCATGACATTATGATTATTATTAAAATGGTTATGAGATGAAAACTGACACGAACTCAGCAATGTTAGTTATAGTATAAAATAGACTCAGTAACAGGACTGTTTTATCACTGCTGTGTTTTGTTGATGAGTTGTTCACGATAGTGCTTCGCAACCGACAAATATAGTAGACTTTATTATAATGGCTAAAAAGGGACCCTTAATTACTCCATGCTGCATCTATCGTAATAATGCAGCTTGATCTGGTTCGATATGCCAATCGATATTTCTGCTCAATAGCGTTTCTATTCCGCAATAAAGATGATTACTTCGCAACAATAACCATCTCAATTTGTGCTCTTAACCACACAAAAGCGGGATCGGTCTCAGTATTCATGTGCCAATATAAATGGGTATCAATGTCCGGTAGTTCAAATGGCATTGTGCACACATGTAAATCTGGATGTGTAAATTGCTCCGCTAAAGAACGCGGTAAGGTCAACATAAAAGGCGACCCTATGACAATTTTCGCGGCTGTTTGGTAACTCTGGCATCGGTATTTAATGTGCCGATTAATACCTTGTTGTTGTAACAAAATATCTTCCATTACTCGGCCAGTGGGCCTGCTCGATACTGCTACATGCTCAGCATTGGCATAGTCGGTTGGAGTCAGCTTCGTACTAGGCTCTAAATACATTGCATGTTGTCGACGGTCTATCAACACACAAAATGGATCTGACAACAGAGTTTTATGGGCTAAAGGGGCATTCACCGCTCGCGCAACATCAATGGCTAAATCCACCTCCCCATTGGCTAATTGACGCGCTATATTTTCCCGAGATAATGACATACTGGCTATTTTCGCATGCGGAATTAACTGCGAAACTTGCTTAATCAGCGTCGGCATTATTTGGCTTTCTAGGGCCTCATGAATGGCTATTTTAAAAGTTTGCTCCGTAGTAAGCGGGTCAAACTCCCCACATTGCTGCAATATTTGCCTTATTCGATTTAGCGCACTTATAAGTTGCGGAGCCATACGTTGACAAGCAGCTGTCGGTTGCATTTGCAGGCCTTGGCGTACAAATAGCGGGTCGTTTAACACTAAACGTAATCGTTTTATCGCATGGCTTACTGCTGATGGCGTTATAAACAACGACTTTGACGCTAAAGTCATGTTTTGTTCAGAATAAAGCGCTTCAAATATTTTTAACAAATTAAGGTCAAGCTGCTGAATTGCTTTAGTATCTGCCATCTTGACCTCTATTGTTAAATGAATTTGCCACACACATCTATGAATAGCATTCATTACAAACTAGCATGTTATTTCATTTCATTCACTCAAAATACTGCGATATGCTGAACTCTTAACAATAGCTTGGTCACATGCTGACAATAACTGAGGCTTACGTCACACAGGATGCTTAAATGAATATCTACGCTACAGAAAAATCACAACAATATTTAGCGAAAGTAACGTTGTTTATTAATCAATATATCCTCCCAATTGAAGCTGAATTACTCGCAGAAAATAGACGAATCAATCACAGTTGCGATTGGACACGTTGGCAACTGTTACCGCAAATAGAAGCACTTAAAGCTCAAGCAAAAGCACTAGGATTATGGAATTTATTTCTACCTGATGCCACATTAGGTAAAGGGCTGACTTGTGTTGAATACGCCCCCTTAGCTGAAGCAATGGGGCGATCGCTTCTGGCCCCAGAAATCTTCAATTGTAATGCACCAGATACCGGTAACATGGAAGTGCTTTATCACTTTGGTGATAAGCAACAACAGCAACAATGGTTAACACCTCTACTAGCTGGCGAAATCCGATCAGTATTTGCGATGACAGAACCTGACGTGGCTTCGTCGGATGCCACCAATATGCAAGCCACTATTATTGAAGACGGTGATGATGTTGTCATCAATGGCCGCAAATGGTGGTCAACGGGTTTGGGCCATCCAAATAGTAAGATCATGATATTTATGGGACTGTCTCATAGCGACGCACCAAAACACCAACGTCATAGCATGGTATTGGTGCCGATGGACACGCCTGGGGTCAGCATCACACGTATGCTAACCGCCTATGGTGATTATGATGCACCTTATGGCCATGGTGAGATGGAGCTCGTTAATGTTCGTGTGCCCAAAAGTAATGTCATTATGGGTTTAGGTAAAGGCTTTGAAATAGCTCAAGGTCGATTAGGCCCCGGTCGTATTCATCACTGTATGCGCGCGATTGGCGCAGCAGAACGAGCCTTATCATTAGCGATTGAGCGCGGTAAATCTCGAATCGCCTTTGGTCAGCCTATTATCAAATTAGGCGGTAATCTTGAACGTATAGCCCAAGCGCGCATGGCAATAGAGCAAGCTCGATTATTGACACTTAATGCAGCGTGGAAAATTGATAACTTAGGCGTCAAGCACGCCATGACCGATATTTCTGCAATTAAAGTGGTTGTCCCGAATATGCTGACCCAAGTCGTCGATATGGCGATTCAAATATATGGTGGTGCAGGCATGAACCATGACACACCATTAGCAGGTTTTGCAGCAATGGCCCGCAGTTTACGTTTAGCCGATGGACCGGATGAAGTGCATATGGCCATGGTGTCGCGTCTTGAGTTAGCAAAATACCAATAATGGTGATGACAATGAAACCAATAGAACAACAACATGTGGTGATCACCGGCGCGGCATCGGGCTTAGGTAAAGCTCTTGCGCTTAAATGGGCGAGTCAGCATGCCGAAGTGTGCGTTGCAGATATTAATCAACCAGCTGGCGAACAGGTGTGCCAAGAAATCGAAGCGTTAGGAGGCAAGGCTTTTTTCGTGCCTTGCGATATCACCAACACAGACAGCATTACAGCCCTCGTAAAAGTACTGAATGAGCGTTGGCAACATATCGATGTATTAATCAATAATGCCGGCGTCGCTTCTGCAGATAAAATAGAAGCTGAACCTATGTTGCAATGGCGTTGGATTATGGAAATCAACTTATTTGGTATCGTTAACATGTGTCAGCAATTTGTACCGCTTTTTAAACAACAAGGTGTTGGCAGTATTGTGAATGTGGCATCACAAGCGGGTTTAACCCCAATCCCATTTATGTCCAGTTATAATGCATCAAAAGCGGCTGTGGTATCGTTGTCAGAAACGTTGCGCTTAGAACTTGCCGATGACAATATTAATGTTAGCGTGTTATGCCCTGGCTTTTTTAAAACAAATCTTGGTACTAGCTTACGCACCCAATTACCAACCATGGAAAAACTCATGGGTAAGCTATTTGATAAGTCACCTATCAATGCAACACAAGTGGCAGACATCGCCTATCAAGGCGAAAAGAACAAACAATTTCTATTACTGACACATCAACAAGGCAAACGGCTTTATCAGTTAAAACGTTTATTGCCTTTACATTGGTATTTTAAACTAGTGTTAAAACAAACACAGCGTCTTAGGCAATTGTTAAGGGAGGAACAAGCTTAATGAACCAACAATATCTTGATAAAGCTAAAACGGTTCGTACCGGCGAGGAGCTTGACGCAGCGGTTATCGACCCGTGGTTAAAACAGCACATTAATGGGCTTGAAGGTGAGTTAACCATAACCCAGTACACTGGCGGTGCATCCAATTGGACTTACTGTTTAAGCTACGCTAATCGCGATCTTATTTTACGCCGTGCACCTAAAGGCACCAAAGCCAAAGGTGCTCACGACATGGGGCGCGAGTATCGATTACAGCAAGCACTTAAACCCGTGTACCCTTATGTGCCTGCAATGCTGGTACATTGCGATGATGACAATGTCTTAGGGACTGAGTTTTATGTCATGGAAAAGCTCAATGGCATTATCCCAAGACAAAATCTTCCTAAAGGCTTAAACGTCGATAAACAACAAGCCAGAACCCTTTGCACCAATGTGATTGATTGTTTAATCGAGTTACACAAAGTGGATATTGATGCCGCTAACCTTAACCACATCGGCAAAGGCGAAGGTTATACTCAGCGTCAGATTGATGGCTGGAGCCAGCGCTACACTCAAGCTAAAACTTGGAATGTGCCCTCTGGTAAAAGTGTGATGACTTGGCTACAACAACATAAACCAGCACAAGAAACCATTTGCCTAACCCACAATGACTTTCGGTTTGATAACGTGGTGTTAGATCCAGATGACATCAGTAAGGTCAATGGAATACTTGACTGGGAACTGGCAACACTCGGTAATCCATTGATGGATTTGGGCAATACCCTCGCCTATTGGGTTGAAGCCGATGATGACTTTTTAGCTCAAATGACTCGCCGCCAACCCACACACCTTGATGGCATGCTCACTCGCGAGCAAGTGGTGAAATATTACTGTGACAAAATGGACATCACTATTGAAGATTTTCGCTTTTATGAAGTATTTGGTTTATTCCGTTTAGCAGGCATAGTACAGCAAATTTATTATCGCTATCACCATAAACAAACACGCAACCCTGCATTCAAACAATTTTGGATTTTTTCACATTATTTATTGTGGCGCTGTAAACGTGCAATGAAGCAAAAAGGATAACCGTGGCGAATATTTATTTAATCCGCCATGGGCAAGCAAGCTTTGGCGCTAATAACTATGACAACTTATCAAGTTTAGGCCATAGCCAAGCAAGGCATTTGGGTGAGTATTTTAACCAACGCTTAATTCAACCTAAGCATGTTATTTGCGGCAACATGACTCGTCATCAACAAACTCGTGATGCTTGTTTATCGACGTTGTCACCACTTTTATTGAATGAGTCATTACAGATAAGTACTCTTTGGAATGAGTTTGACCATGAGAATGTGATTGCGGTTTATCGACCAGACTTAGCCAATCCAGAAGCGATGAAGCATTACCTCCAACAACAAGCTTCACCCACCAGGGCCTTTATCGAATTATTTAGTCAAGCCATTGAGCAATGGCAACAACAATCAAATTACGCTAACGATAACGATAACTATAACTATAACGAATCTTGGCAACACTTTACTCAACGTGTAAGCCAAGGATTACAACAACTGATCGAGCAGACAAATGACAATGACACTGTGTTTGTATTCACCTCTGGTGGCGTAATTAGTGCCGCGATAATGCAAATATTATCAGTACCAGAAGGTCAATTTTTTAATATCAATAAACAGCTAGTTAATTGCGGTGTGAGCCAATTACAGTTAAAACGACAACGACTGAGTTTAATTACCTTAAATGAGCATAGCTTTTTTGATGGGGAGCAACGCCATTTATGCAGCTTGATTTAAGTTATATTTACTTTGTGAGTATCGTTAAGTGACGATGCTCAACACATTTAGCAAAACAATTAAAACAAAAATAAAGAGCACATTATGAAACGGACAAACATATTAATCACTGGGGCGAGTTCAGGTTTAGGCCGCGGTATGGCAATTGAATTTGCTAAGCAAAACCATAATCTAGCCTTGTGTGCTAGACGAATAGACCGCCTCGAAGAATTAAAGCAAGAATTATTGGTGATTAATCCCAATATACAGGTGTTAATTAAATCACTTGATGTGAACGACCACCCACAAGTATTTGAAGTATTTAGTCAATTTAAACAAGAATTAGGCCAACTAGATCGCGTCATTGTTAATGCTGGAATGGGCAAAGGTGCTGCAATTGGTAGCGGTTTTTTTGAAGCTAACTTACAAACTGCGCAAACTAACTTTATTGCTGCAATAGCCCAGTGTGAAGCTGCGATGGCCATTTTTCGTGAGCAAAACAATGGCCATCTTGTCACTATTTCATCGATTAGTGCAGTGCGTGGATTTAGACGTGCCATGACCGTTTATGCGGCTACAAAAGCAGCCTTAACGTCGTTATCTGAAGGTATCCGTATCGATGTGATGAACACACCAATAAAAGTGACGTGTATACACCCTGGCTTTATTCGCAGTGAGATTAATGAAAAAGTTAAAACGGTTCCGTTTATTGTCGACACCGAGACAGGTTGTAAAGCTATGGTTAAAGCGATTCAAAAAGAGAAAGCTAATGCTTATGTACCGAGTTATCCATGGGCTATTTTGCATTGGGTATTACGTATTGCGCCGCTTAGTGTGCTGCGTAAAATGAGTTAAATTTTTTTAAGAAAATGAGCTAAAACAAAAATGCCAAACTCTATGTTTGGCATTTTTTTATTACGCACATTAACTTCAATGATATTTATTAAGCTGCCACGACTTGTCTGGCTTTACGCAATGGGTGCAAACGATTATGCATCACTTTAATGGTGTCGAATTGTACTAGCGATTTGCTGTCTGATAACTGACAGTATTGCGATAGAATCATCACTGTGGCGGCTTGTAAGCCATTATCAACCACTAATGCTAATACTTTTGAATAACCACAATTAAGTTGAAATAACTTACCGACTTCGCAATAAACACACTCATCACTCACGTCAAAAAACCAAGACTTGGGCATTTGTGATTGTAATAAAAAATGGGCAGCGGTGGCATTTAAAGCGGTTTGTACAATACCTGCATCAGAGATGTGTAGCACTTTAGGAAGTGTTTCGAGCATTTTAATGTAGAATTTTGCGTGTTCAAGATTAAATTCAGTTGCGGTTAACGCATCTGGAATTAATTGTTTTGTCTTGTATGGGGTTAAGAACTCCATCTCGGAACCCAATGAAATACTTAGCTTCTTGCAAGTTTCATTGTATTCCCAATGCCAGTCCTTGTTTGGCATTAATAACATGGCAATCTGCACCTAAATGTTGAACACTTGTGCATAATAGTTTATTTTTCACCCAATATCAAAATTTAATTATAAATTATAACATAAATTTCATAGTGTTAGCGCGATCGAATGATCTAAAATTCGATCGCGGCATGATTTTTGATCAATAACGTTATATTTTAGTCACTATTTTTTACAATAAGCTCTAGCGATCTGATCAACCAATTTAGGACCTTGATAGATAAAACCAGAGTATATCTGCACCATAGTTGAGCCAGCGTCAAATTTAGCTAAAGCATCTGCTGCACTATTGATCCCACCAACACCAATGATCGGGATCTTACCTTGTAAACAGATCGCTAATTGTTTGATCACTTGTGTTGATAAATCCGTCAACGGTTTGCCACTTAACCCACCCATTTCTTCAGCATTTTTTAATCCAACCACATTATCGCGGCTTAAGGTGGTGTTGGTCGCGATAACACCATCAAACTGATTACTCATCAATGAATCAGCTATCGCGCTAATTTCTTCTGAGCTTAAATCAGGCGCAATTTTTAACGCCACTGGCACATATTTACCGTGTTTAGAGGCTAATTCAGTTTGTTTGGCTTTAATTGAGCTAAGTAAGTCATCTAATAACTCACCGTATTGCATTGAACGTAAACCAGGAGTGTTAGGAGAGGAAATATTAACTGCAATATAGCTCGCATATTGATAAACCTTTTCCATACAAATTAGGTAGTCATCTTTACCCTGCTCTACTGGAGTGTCTTTATTTTTACCTATGTTCACGCCAACCATAATGTCAGACTTTTTGGCCATTAAATTACGTACCAGATTATCGACACCTTTATTATTAAAACCCATGCGATTAATAATGCCTTTGGCAGGTTTTAATCGAAATAAACGCGGTTGATCGTTACCGGCTTGTGGCCGTGGTGTTACTGTCCCGACTTCAACATGGCCAAAACCCATTGCATGAAAAGCATCAATTGACTCGCCGTCTTTATCTAATCCTGCAGCTAAGCCGACAGGATTTGGGAACGTCAGTCCCATACAGGTTACAGGAGCAGATTTAACCTGTTGACGATAGAAACAATTTAACAGATTGTTTCCGGTCATTTTCAAACTGCCAATCGCGATATTGTGGGCTAACTCAGGGTCCATCTGAAACATTACTTTTTGCGCGAGTTTGTAAAACATGTTTTCTCCTAGACCTAAAAAAAACCCCGGCAATCGCCAGGGCTTATTCACATTATAAAAACTACTTCTGACCTTCGCAATGCAAAATCAGCAAGTTCAGTTCTCTTAAGGCGACTGAGAACTTAGCAAATTCATGGGTTTGAGAAACCTTGAAGTCGGCTAGCATGTGATACCATCTTTCAAGCAATGGTTTGTTTAATGTAATCCATTGATTAATAACACTATCTGCATCACAAGTATCTGTACAAGTACGTAATACTGCAGAACTTAATGCACGTTGTTGCCAATCAAGTTCTTCTCTGAATGCCGCACGAGCAAGTGCTTGCCAATGGTTTGCTACAGGTTGAGCATTGATTTGTTCTAAGAACCAATGTAATTCAACTTTTGCACCGAGTTTGAAGTAAGTTTCTGATACCAGATCAACTGACTTATTCTCGATTTGAGCAATTTGTGCAATGTCTAACGCAGAGAATAATGTACTCATTTTAGCGACAATTAGTGCAACTGCTTTAGGGACATTTTCTTTTACTAGAGTAGTAATTTCAGCAGAAATCACTTTAACTTCAGCTTCAATCATATACTGGTCAACGTTAGCTTTAAGCTGTTCAAATACAGGCTTAAAGAATGCCACTGTTTGATCAATATCATGAGCACGATTGCGATGACGAATAAACCAACGACATGCTCGACGCATATTACGACGTAACAGATGTAGCATTTCACCCTGCACATGTGCCGGAATAACACCATTTAACTCAGTAATAGAAGCGGTTAACTCATCAAGACCAAAGATCTCTCGGGCCATAGTATAACTAATAGCCGCTTCAGCAACTGTTGCACCGGTCTCATCTTGCATACGTTGTACAAAATTAAAGCCCATATCATTAACTAATTCATTAGCTAATGATGTAGCAATAATTTCACCACGTAGAGGATGTGCGGTCATTTTATCAGCGTATTTTGCTTGTAACTTTTTAGGGAAATAAGCCACTAATAACTTGCTTAAAAATGCATCTTCAGTGATTTCAGGTGTCACGAGCTGCTCTTTAAGTACCATTTTAGCGTAAGCAACTAATACCGATAACTCAGGACGAGTTAATGCACGGCCATTGGCTAAACGTTCTGCAAGATCGTCATCAGTTGGTAAGAACTCAAGTGCGCGGTCAAGTTTACCGTCTTTTTCAAGATACTGAATAAAACGAATTTGCTCTTTAAGCTGTGACACACCATGTACTTGGGTAACCGAAATCGTACGGGTTTGATCTTTACAATCTTTAATCACAATTTCACTGACTTCGTCAGTCATGTCTTCAAGTAAACGGTTACGCTGTTTAACGGTTAACTCACCTTCTGCCACTAACGTGTTTAAGAAGATTTTGATGTTAACTTCGTTATCTGAACAATCTACACCGCCAACGTTATCGACGAAGTCGGTATTCATACGGCCGCCATTAGCGCAGTATTCAATACGGCCTAATTGAGTGCAACCTAAGTTACCGCCTTCACCGATGATTTTAGCACGTACTTCTTTACCATTAACACGTAAGGTGTCGTTGGCACGGTCGCCTACTTCAGCATGCGATTCTTTGCTCGACTTAACGTAGGTACCAATACCACCATTCCAAATCAAGTCTACTGGCATTTTCAGTAGTTCTTTCATCAGTTCAGTTGGGTTCATGGTGTCTTTGTCAGTGTCCAACATCTTCTTGATTTCTGGTGTCAATTTAATTGACTTAGCAGAGCGTAAGAATATCCCGCCGCCTTTAGAAATCAGTTTAGCGTTATAGTCTTCCCAGCTTGAGCGTGGCAGTACAAATAAACGCTGACGCTCAGCATAGCTTTCTGCAATTTTGGGCGTAGGGTCAATAAAGATGTGCATATGGTTAAATGCAGCGACCAATTGAGTTTGCTCAGATAACAGCATACCGTTACCAAATACGTCACCAGCCATGTCGCCAATCGCAACACAACTAAATGGAGTAGTTTGGCAATCTACACCAATTTCACGGAAATGGCGTTTAACCGACTCCCATGCACCGCGTGCAGTAATACCCATTTTCTTGTGGTCATAACCGTTACTACCACCAGAAGCAAACGCATCGCCTAACCAGAAGTTATATTCAATCGCAATCGCATTAGCAATATCTGAGAATGTTGCCGTGCCTTTGTCAGCAGCAACAACCAAATATGGATCGTCTTCATCGTGACGTACAACATCTGCGGGTGGAACCACTTCACCATTAACAATGTTGTCTGAAATATCTAATAACGCACGGATAAAGATACGGTAACATTCTTGCCCTTCAGTGAATAATGCTTCGCGGCCACCTTCTGTCGGCAGTTGCTTACACACAAAACCACCTTTTGCGCCTACAGGCACAATCACGGTGTTTTTAACTTGTTGTGCTTTTACTAAACCGAGTACTTCGGTACGGAAGTCTTCACGACGATCAGACCAACGTAAACCACCTCGGGCCACTTTACCACCGCGTAAATGCACACCTTCAACACGAGGCGAATACACGAAAATCTCAAACTTAGGCATCGGCTTAGGCATTTCTGGGATTAAGCTCGGTGCAAATTTAAACGAGATATAGTCTTTCGCTTTTCCGCCAATGGCAGTTTGATAGAAGTTAGTTCGTAATGTGGCGTTAATTAAATCTAAGTAACGACGAATAATACGGTCATCATCTAAGCTTGAAACGTCATCAAGTTGTATGTTCACCTGTTCAAGGAACTTACTTAAGGTGCGCGTTTTTAGTTTAGGGTTAAACTTACGGATGAACATTTTCACCAATAAGTCCGCTAATTTAGGATAACGGCTAAACGTTTCTTCGATGTACGACTGACTGAATGTTGCATCAATTTGACGCATATACTTAGCATAAGCACGCAAAATAGACACTTCACGACCACTGAGGCCGGTTGACAGTACCATGCGGTTAAAGCCGTCATCTTCTAACTTCTTCTGCCACACTTGCAATAAAGCCGTTTGGAAACGGTCTTGACTGTCGGCTAGATTCTCTGTGGCAGCGCCTTGCACTGTCATTAAGAAATCTAAAATCCAGAATGTCGCGCCATCATTGGTTTTCACTTCGTACGGACGTTCATTGATCACGCGTAAGCCAAAGTTTTCTAGCATTGGCAAAACATCAGACAAATGAATTGGCTCGTCTTTATGAAACAGTTTTAAGCGAACTTTATTGTCATTTAACGCCGACTCTTGTGGCTGATAGAACAACATGCCTAATTTATGATCATCATCCAAAGCTTCTAAATGCTGCATATCAACCACAGCAGAACTTGGTAACACATCATCTTTATAGCTAGGTGGGAACGCATTTAAATAACGCTTTGTCAGTCCTGTTCCAGCTTGTTCACCAACGGCATTGTTTAATGCAGTGTGCAGTTTGTCATCCCACGAGCGAGCGGCTTCAATAAGATTTTTTTCAATGGCGGCCACATCAACATCCATATTGTTATTATCAACTTTGATAATATAGTGAGTGCGAGCCAGAGTAGACTCAGAAAAATACGTGGTGAACTCAACATCTTCATTACTTTGGAAATGTTGTGCCAAAATGCGTTGAGTGTCTTGGCGTAACTTAGTGTTGTAGCGGTCTTTAGACACATACACTAAACACGACAAGAAACGACCATAACCGTCTTTACGCACAAACAGCTTTAACTTATCGCGATCTTGCATTTCCAAAACACCATGAGCTATGTTTGATAGCTCAGGATCTTTAGCTTGAATTAGCTCATCACGAGGTAAGTTTTCAAGAATGTTCATCAACGCTTTATAATCATGCGAGCGCGGAGTTAGCCCAGAATTATCAAGAATGCGCTGAACCTTTTCGCCCAATAATGGAATTTCGCGTGGGCTACGGTTATAAAGATTTGAAGCATATAAACCAATGAAGCGATCTTCACCGATTACGTTGCCTTTTTTATCGAAACGTTTAACACCAATATAATCTACATAAGCCGGACGATGTACACGACTTTTAGCAGAGCTCTTGGTGAGAACAAGTAAGCTTTCATCTAATGCCTCTTTACGGGCTGAATCAGATAAACTTGAAAGTAATAAACCACGCTCACTGTGTGAGGTTTTTGAACGGTTCATTAGCCCTAAGCTAGATTCAATATTAGGAACAAGCTCAACATCACCTTCAACACGTTTTAAATCGTAATAACGATAGCCAAGCAAAGTGAAATGATGGTTGTTCAAGTAGTTTAAAAAATCAACTGACTCTTTCAATTCCGTTTTATCACCAGGGAATGGACGTGAAGGTAATTGCTTAATAGTCTCGGTTAATGTATCTGACATTAATTGCCAATCATTGACCGACGCTGAAACATCAGCAAGTACAGATTGAATTTCTTTTTCAATCGCTTTAATGTCAGCATCACTATTTTGTTTATCAATTTCGACCAAGAATACAGCAACATTATTGCTGTTATCAGTTGTGTCATTAACAAATGACACATCTGACACATTGTTGTTATTACCACGTACAACGGCTAATGGCGTATGTAACATCACATGGGCAGTGATGCCCATTCGATTTAACGCCATTGAGAGCGAGTCAACCAAGAAAGGCATATCAAGTTGGATAACCTCAATAATGCTGTGAGTTGACTGCCAGCCATGTTTTGCTTGGCTAGGATTAAATACACGGATGTGGGTTTGATCCTGGGCCGTTTTATTCAGCGCATTCCAAAGGCTCACTACAGCACCATATAAATCACTGTCATTACGAGCATTGAGATCGTCTTTTGACATATGGGCGTATAGGCAATTGGCAAATTGCTCAACTTGTTTGGCTTGAGAATGAGGGATTTTTGTGTGAATTAAATTGACTACATTTTCCAGTAGTACTGAAGGCATTGCATCTTTCAAGGCCATGTTGCAGATTCCTTAAGCGTCTATGGCAGCGCTCTTATCATTATATGGATGCTTCGGCTTGTTGATTGTGTCGGTCCGAGTCATTTTGTGTGTAGCACGTAAATAACTGTTTTTCGTTTAACAAAAGAAACTCATATTTGAGATCTTGTGCAAAGTTTATTACTAAATTGCTGCTATATCGAGGAAAATTTTAGTGGTACATCCTCTATAAATCCAGTCGGCAGCATAGATTAGCGTTTAAAATGACATTTAAGTCGTTTGCATAGAGTAACTATGCAAAATAAAAAAGGGAGCTAAGCTCCCTTTTTTATTTAATTACATGTTTTAGTTACTTTTTTCGCCAAAACATCGCTGAAAGTGCGGGTAGAATAATAATTGCTCCCAACATATTCACTAAAAACATAAATGTCAGCAAAATTCCCATATCCATTTGGAATTTAAGGTCTGAGAAGAACCAAGTGCTCACTCCAATGGCTAACGTTAGGCCGGTAAAGATAACCGCACTACCACGTTCAACGAGAGCTTCGAAATACGCTTGTTGCACCGGCATGCCATTACTGAGTTTATTGGACATCGTCGACAAGATATAAATCCCGTAATCAACGCCGATACCCACACCTAATGCAATCACCGGTAAGGTACTCACCGCTAACCCAATATCAAGCAAGGTCATTAATGCTTGCGCTAATGTTGATACCACATAAAGTGGAATAATTACCGCTATCGTCGCTTTGAGTGACTTAAAGCTAATTAAACACAGTACAAACACAGCGCCATATACATATAGCATCATTGGTAGCTGAGCTTCGCTCACGGCTTCATTTGTGGCGGCCATGACACCAACAGGACCTGATGCTAGCTTAAATTGCAAAGTGTCAGAGTTAAGTTGTGCGGCAACCGCTTTAACTTTGTCTACAACCACCTCGATGGTTTCAGCTTTGTGATCTTTTAAGAACAAGTACACAGGCATAACCGAGCAATTACTATTGAGCAAACCAGATGTTGTCGGTACTTGGCCAACGGCTTGGACTAAACTCGCGGTGGTACGCGGTAAAATCTCCCACTTAGGGTTACCTTCGTTAAATCCTGCATTCACTTTCTTAGCAATAGATGCCAAGCTTGCCGTTGACTCTACCCCAGGTGTATTTGCCATCATCCATTCGAACTGATCTATCTGAGATAACAATGAATGATAAGTACAGGCTTCTGGTGTAGCTTCTACAATCACAGACATTACATCAGTTGTAATTGAAAAATGTTTAGTGATAAAGAAAGTGTCTTGGTTATAACGAGAGTCTTGATGCAGTGCAGGCGCCCCGCCCTGTAAATCACCAATTTGCATTTTGGACGCTTGTTGAAAACCAACCGCGTAAAGTATCGCAGTCGAAATCAATACGACAATGGCATATTTAGGGGTCGCAAATTTAGACAAACCACGCCAAATATTTTCAATTTTTTGACGTTTTTCAGGACTGTCTTGCTTACTCGGTAATTCAAAATATGAAATCACCAATGGTAGTAAAATCAGATTGGTTAAAATAATAACCGCGACACCTAACGATGCAGAAATAGCCAACTCACGAATAATACCAATATCAATTGACAGTAAGGTTAAAAAACCAACCGTATCAGATAATAATGCAACACCACCGGGCACTAATAAGCTACGAAATGCGGACGCTGCAGCGGCTTTAGTTGTTTGGCCATCAAGCACACGACGACGTACAGCATTGATCATCTGTACCCCGTGACTAACACCAATAGCAAACACTAAAAACGGCACTAAAATCGACATTGGGTCCAAACCAAAGCCAACCACGGTTAATAATCCTAATTGCCAAAATACTGCAACCAAACTACACACTAGTGGCAAGACGGTTAGCACTATCGATTTTGAAAATAGGTATACCATTACAGCAGTAATCGCAATGGCGATTAAAAAGAACAGCAGTACGCCTTTAGCGCCCTCAGCAACATCCCCAGCCATTTTTGCAAAACCGATAATATGAATTTTGATCTTATCGTTTTCAAACTTGCCACGAAGCTCTTGCTCTAATTGATTTGCAAACGCAATAGTATCAATAGCCTCACCCGTTTGAGGGTCAAACTCCATTAACTGCGCAGACACCATGGCAGAGGTGTAATCATTACCGATAAGTCGGCCTACAATGCCAGCTTTTTCAATGTTATCACGAACGATTTTAAGACCGTAATCATCATTACTAAAATCAGCAGGGATCACCGGACCACCGGCAAAGCCGTCTTCTACGACTTCGGTAAAACGAGTTGAAGGTGAGAATAACGACTTAACCTGAGAACGTTCTACACCCGGAATAAAAAATAATTGATCGTGCACATTTTTGAGCGCATCAAAAAATACCGGGTTAAATATATTGCCACTGGTATCTTCTACCGCCACCATAATACTGTTAGCACCACCAAAATCTTTTTGATGTTTGGTATACGTTTGCATGTACGAATGATTGAGTGGGATATTTTTACTAAAAGCAGCATCCATTTTTAATTGGCTGGCTTGATACCCTAAGAAAAAAGTAATAAAAATAAACGAAATGATGACCCATTTTCGATTGCGGAATAAATGAGATTCAAATCCATTGACCAGTTTTTCTAACATCTTTTCGGCCCTATTATTGTTGTTTTAATTGTCCAGTTTAACCAAAAGGTTAATCAAGCTGGAACAGTCCCTTAGAACCGGCAAACCATAACTGGCCTTTACTGTCTTTAGCAATTGCCACTATATTTTCACCTTGGCGTCTGGCAACAATGGTTGCTTTATCATCATCTACTGACAACACAATCCCAGCATTTCCCACCAGGTATAGGTCATTACTAGCGGTAATAAGTGCGCTATTAATTGATGATTGGACAGGTAAATTAACTTCTTGCCATGCGGATAGCGTTAAGTCTGACTTAAACACATGACCACGTAAGCCCATGACATAAACATCTTCGCCAACTTCAATGGCATTAAACATTGAACCATCATAATCAAAGTTAGTTTTCGAAAATGTTTGGCCGTTATCACTCGATACCGCGACCAAGCCAAGCTCACCCACAAGCAACAATCGTTTATCTTTCAGGCGAATTAAACGGTTGAAATGGGGTAATAATGAAGCTCGCTCAGATAAATACAATGCTTCATCTTCTGCTTTAAGTTCATTTAAATAGGCAATATCTTCTTCAAATAATAATTCTTGATGAAATTCTTGTTGCCATGTTTTACCGCCATCAGCGGTGCGATAAAATAATCCATAAGCGCCCACCGCAATACCATCAACGGGACTATAAAAACGAATATCTAGAAAAGGTTTCTCTATTTCGGCAGATTGCATCTGCACCGACCACGTTAATCCACCATCTTGAGTGTGGATGATGGTGGCATCATGGCCGACAGCCCAACCTTGTTTGTCGTCGAAAAAAAACACTTTGGTTAATTGAGACAATACAGGGGTCGCGACTTGGTGCCATTGATTATTGTCCAAAAGCAACACATTACCGCGTTGGCCTACCGCGACAAGTTTGTCACCAGCATTAGCAATATCAAGCAATAAAGAGGATTGAGCTAGGGGTTGAATCTGAACAGAGAGTGGATCGAGTTGAGCATCTACTGAAGTAGTATATAAACATGCACTAATCCCAATCGCCACTGCACTGCGAAGCATGCTAAACGTCATACAAACTTCCTTTACAATTTATAGGGGCGCAACCGCGCCCCATTTTATTTATGGCTTGTTAACGAATACCGGCACGTCTTAGGGCGTCTGGGGTAAAGTTAGCTTCAGAAAGCGATGCATCAAAATTATACATGCGACCTTCGTTGTCTAGACCCATTGCTAAATAACGGCGAGATTGAAGATCATGGAACACTTCTAAGGTACTCCAAAGCGCAGGCACTTCATAATAGTTGATAAGATGAGCGACACCAACACGATAAAGCTCATCGCGATTATCATATATATCCGTTACTGCAACTTGCCATGAATCTTCATCAATATAAAACACGCGAGTTTTATATGTATGACGCATGCCTTCTTTTAACGTCGCTTTGACTTCCCATACGCGATGTTTTTCATAACGTGGATATTCAGGGTTAATATGGCCAGGTTTTAAAATTTGGTCATATTTCAACGCATCTGAATGTAAACGATAATCATTGTATGGAATATAAATCTCTTTCTTACCGACTAATTCCCAGTTATAACGCATTGGAGAGCCGTTAAACATATCGAAATCATCTGTTGTTCTTAACCCATCAGACACAGTACCAGGTGTATCAAAAGCTACGTTAGGCGCTTTACGAACTCGGCGTTGTCCAGTGTTATAAGTCCAAGCTTGGCGTGGAAGAGCCTCTTGATCCATGGTTTCTTTTACAAGTAATGCTGTACCAGCAAGTCGTGCTGGTTGAGTCACAACTTGTTTAAAGTAAAACAATGTATTTGTTTCTTTAAGTTTCTCTAATGTCACCTCTGGACGAGAATATTCAAAACGAATTTCCTCAGCGTTTTCAACCAAAGTGTAAGAACCATTAGACATCGGTGCAGCTTGGCTACGATAGGTTTCTACATCAACACCACGATAACGTAAAATATGATTCCAAATCACTTCTAAACCGTTAGCAGGGATTGGAAATGGCACACCAATGGTCGCCCCAGTAATACCGTTACCTTGTGAAACTAACTCAGCTCTAACGGCATTGGCTTTAGTCGCATCATAAACATATTGAGGTACGGCTGCAGTACGGCGACTTTCATAGACATTCATTTTGTAAGTATCTGGATATACTTCAAATAATTGTTTCTGACCCGGGGTTAAAAACTCAGCATACTGGGCTTTATTTTCATTAGTGATCGTAAATAGCACTTTGTCAGTTGGGAAAGGATCTGGATGATGCATACCCTTAGTGTAACCGGCTATAGGTTTGCTAATACCACCACTCCAAACAGGAATTGAACCATCGGCATTAGCCGCTTTTTCTGCACCCATAGGGGTTAATGTTGTACCCAATTTGTCTGCATCAGCTTGTGATACTTTCGCCAGCGCAGCAGGTGCACTTAGTGCTAGCATCACTGCTGCCGATAATATCGTCAGTTTCTTCATTATAATTATCCTTCTAAATCGAATACTTGACGTTGAAAGAGATGTAATCTCTGTCTGTCATCGCATTTGTTGTTCCTACGCCACCAAAGAAGCTGTTGTAAGAAATATCTGCGCCCCAACGACTTTGATAATCAAAGTTCACACCCAAAGCGACAGATTTTCTGCCTTCGGTGAATAAGAACATTGGATCCGGTGTAATGCCATCAACGTCATGAGAGAAAATCACTCTTGGGTACATGTTCACACCAGCAAACACATTGTTAAAGTCAGCTTTCGCCACTAAACGATAACCCCACGCAAAATCTGTTGGGAATGGATTGGTTTCAGGACCATTATGCAATGCGGCAATAATACCAGTCATTTCTGGGTTACCACCAGAACGAGCGGTTCCTGGACCGTTTAGACGTAATTCGTCAAAACCAGGCATATCATGGATCCACACACCACCGACTTCAGCAAGCATGGTTAGATTATCTAAACCTAATGTCGGGCCGAATAAGTGGGTAAAGGTTACCTGTGCTTGAGTCGTATCGGTAAGTATATACCCCTCAGCGTTTGAGCCAGGCTCCACATTATCCATTTGTGAAATACCATCTAAATCAGGACGAAGACCCGCATTAGCGAGCTGCTGAGGCATCGCTAAGAAAAGTAATTCAACGTCGTCAATTTGCAATGGCTCATCAACACGATGAGAAATTTCACCAGCAACAGAAGTATCGCCTACCAAAGTGTTAAAACTAAAACCATACAACTGGATATCTTCAGGATATACAATTTGCGATTTGGTAAAGGTTTCCATACTTAACAAAAGTTCGCGGTCAATGTTCCCACCACTTTGTGCTAAACGGCCATAATCACGACCAATAGCTTCTGCAGTAAAGTTAGAGGCAGTACCACTAATAATTGGACGACGACTGTGGTAATTCATGTAATAAAAACCAAACTCAGTTTCGCCCAGTTCTGGAGAGTAATAGCCTAATTTAACCCCAAATTGACCATCATCACTAGGATCTGCAGCATCTTGAACCAAAGCAACCTTAGTTGAATAAGCAGTCATGTAAGCGGCATATGCTGAGTTAAACCCAGTAGCGGCTGCAGCTTCATATAAACGTGAATATTCTGAAATAAGGAAATCTTGGTTGATATCTGGATTGGAGTTGAAACCCAATTGCGCATTTTGGTTGTAGCCACCATATCCAGCAAAATCATTGGTTGCAAAGTTAGAACCCGGTGTAGGGATCCAAATCGGTTGCCAATCATATTGATAAAATGCTTCAAGGTTTAAGTTTTCAGATAAACCTAACGATGCCCAAACCATGCCTTGTGGACGGAATGCTTCTTTGAGCTCCGCACCGGGTGCATTAAGAATATTTAAGTCTACAGCATTGATTTCAGCAATACCGTGAGAAATCAAGGTGCTTTCGCCCCATGAAACGACTTGGTTACCGACACGAACACTTAATGGGTTAGCGCCGTCATTTAAATCCCAGTTACCGTAAACAAATGCATCTAGTAAGCGAATATCTTTACATTGCACTTCTGACGCTTTGCTATCTTCACAAGGATCAAATTCTTTTCCGGTTAATGGATCGTTAAAGCCATAATCACCATCATTTAATTTGCGATCGTAAAAATACATACCACGTAAAAAGATACCGTAGTTTTCATACTTTAATGATAATTCGTGGAGACCTTTAACAATCTCAGACGTGGTATCACCTTGTGCATACAACAAATTACTTAAGTCATTGTTGCTTGAATAAGAACCAGGCTGAGTCCAAATTTCTGTTGAGGTATATTTGGTTGATCCAAACGCACCACCAAATGCCGAATAACCAGACCAATCGAATTGTGGTTGGTTTACCTTTCCGATTTGATTATTCCAATCGCGGTCTGACACACGCCAACTCGCACCTGCAGTCCAAGTTGAGTCAAATGTACCTCGTACATCACCCCAATCAAAAGAAACTGCTGAGGCTGAAGTGCTCATCCCCAAACATAATGCCGACACCACCCCCAAAGCGAGAGCCGACTTGTTAAATCTTTTTTTAACAATATTCATTTTAGTTCATCTCCGTAACCTGTTGGATTAGTTGTTATAGGAATTTAACCAACATCTTGTTAGCCCACAGGCAACACCATTGTTACAGCATTTAACTATATTGAGCAAGGTCAAAAAAAAGAAAATGTTTAAGAAAATTAACGATGTCGGGGTAAAAACGACAAAATAAAACCAGCCTATATTTGAATTAACACAGACGATATAATTACAGTCATTTAACCATTAACGAAAAAAGTTTATTTTCATAGACTTATATATATTAACGGGGTGCTACTTCACACACCACTAATCAATCAAACGTTTGAAGTAAATACTCTATAATTTATTAAGTGATTTGAAATTCCCATCTTGGTTAAGGACTAATTTGAACTGTCCTTGAATACCTTGAGGAGTTAAATAAGGTCTAAAATACTTACCATTGATGTGCAACACACGACCGTGGTGATCTCTTACTTGCACTTTCTCTGCAAGTCCTTGGTAATATGGTAGAAATGCTTCATAACTTACGTTAAGAGAAAATAATAACTCCATAATTTACTCCATAAAAAGGAGAGCAAGCTCTCCTTTTTAACATACTAAACAGTCTAACTATTCATACTAGATGAATAGCCGTGACGCTATTATTCGGCCAATGATTTAGTGACTTTTTCATATAAATCTTTTGATAAATCCGGTAAAGCTTTTAACTCTGCTAAACACTGTTTCATTAATTGCTGACGATGTTGATCGAATTTGGCAAACTGAATTAATGGTGTGATCATTCGCGATGCGACTTGTGGATTCGACTTATTCAATTTGACTAAAATTTTAGTCAAATAACGGTAGCCTTCGCCATCAGCACGATGAAATTGATAAGTGTTTGCGGCGGCAAAAGCCCCAATCAATGAACGTACTCGGTTCGGGTTAGAAAAACTAAAACTGCTGTGTTTTGTCAGCGTTTTAATTTGATCTATCACTTCATCGCAATTCACTAACGCTTGTAATGTCAGCCATTTATCCATCACTAATGGCGTTGATTCCCACGTAGACTCAAAGTCACTTAATAACATAGGTAAACAGGCTAGTTTGGCTGTAGCTGCCGCTTTCAAAGCCCCTAAGCTATCAGTCATATTTTTAGCTGAATAATATTGCTTTTCAACTAATGATTCATGAGTATCGGTCACTTGACATAACAATGACAAGGCAATGTTTTTAAATGCACGAGCACCAGCGTTATCTAAAAGTATCAGCTCTCGATAACGTACCAATAATTCATCTTCACAAGCTGATGCAAGTTCTTCAACAACAAACTCTCTGGCTTTGGCCAAAGCATCTAAATCAACACTATCTACCTGCTCGATTAATGCAGAAGCAGTAGGAATAGACAAAATTTCAGCCACTAAAGCTTGGTCTATATTCGCATCTAAAATGACGCCTCTAAATGCTTCAACAACACGAGTATCGACCATCATGACTTGCTGCTTTTGCAACTGAGCAACGTTATTCCAAATGGCTTGGCTCACTAACTGCACAGATGCTTCCCAACGCGCCACTTCGCTAGAAGCATGGCGCATAAGATGCACAAGTTGATCAATGCTAAAATCGTAAACCAATTTAACAGGTGCTGAAAAATCTTGTAGTAAAGATGCTATAGGTGCGCTTTCTAGTCCATCAAACACAAAGGTTTGGTTGGCCTTAGTCACATCTAGCACTTTATTGACTATTGATTGCCCTACACTATCCAACAGCTCAACACTGAACGGAATATGCAAGGTTTGGCCCTTCACACCTTGCGACATCACTTGTTGAGTAACGGTTAAATGGTACTCACCTTTATCCGCATCAAAACGGTCTTTTACCGTCACAACGGGTGTACCAGCTTGGCTATACCAACGACGGAATAAGGTTAAATCTTTACCGCTAGCATCTTGCATAGCATTAACAAAGTCATCGCAGGTTACCGCTTGGCCATCATGACGCTCAAAATAGCACTTCATTCCAGCTTGAAAGCCTTCTTCGCCTAGAATGGTGTGCATCATGCGGATAACTTCAGCGCCTTTATTATATACCGTCACAGTGTAGAAATTGTTCATTTCAATTACACTTTCAGGACGAATAGGATGTGACATTGGACCGGTATCTTCAGCAAACTGTTGATTTTTCATCACTCGAATAGCATGAATGCGGTTAACTGCGCGCGACCCAACATCGGAACTAAATTCTTGATCACGAAATACCGTTAAGCCTTCTTTTAAACTTAACTGAAACCAATCACGACACGTGACTCGGTTACCTGTCCAGTTATGGAAGTACTCATGACCTACAACCGACTCAATACCATGATAATCTTCATCTGTTGCACTGGCTTTATCAGCGAGCACGTATTTGGTATTAAAGACATTCAAGCCTTTATTTTCCATCGCACCCATATTGAAAAAATCAACTGCAACAATCATATAAATATCAAGATCATATTCAAGACCGAAACGAGTTTCATCCCATTTCATTGATTTCTTCAATGATGCCATAGCGTGATCAGCTTTATGTAAGTTGCCTTTATCAACAAAAACTTGCAGTTTGACTTCACGACCAGTTTGAGTCGTAAAACTGTCATTAAGTAAATCAAAGTCTCCAGCGACCAAGGCAAATAAGTAACTTGGTTTAGGGAATGGATCATGCCATTTGACAAAATGACGACCAGAACGAGGCATCTCCCCTTTATCAATTAAATTGCCGTTACTTAACAAAAATGGAAATGCCTGTTTATCGGCTTCAACGCGCACGGTATAAATAGCCAGAACATCGGGTCTATCTAAGAAATAGGTGATCCGGCGAAATCCTTCTGCTTCACATTGGGTACAATAAGCACCGTCTGACATGTAAAGCCCTTCAAGACTCGAATTTGCCTCAGGGTCAAGCAAAGTGACCACTTCTAATTCAAACTCATTTTGGTCCGTACTAATTATTAATTGGTTGTCGTGTTGACGATAGTTAGCTGCTACACCATTAAGTTTCACTGTACTTAGCGAAAGTTGTTCGCCATCAAGCACTAAATCATGCTGATGCTCACCATTACGGATCACCTTACTGATGGCTGTCACTTTAGTGTTTTTGCCATCCAGAATAACGTTCAAATCAACATGGGTAATGGTGAATGAAGGCTTGGTATAATCTTTTAGGTGTTTTTCTTGCGCTTGGTTCATACATGTTCCTCTTGAACGGTACTAATGCCAATATGATTAAATGTGCGTGGTCTTTATCGAATTGGTACTGTTTTTAGTGATTGTGATTAAGAAAAAACGCGCCTAAGCGCGTTTTTTAACAGTAATAAAAAATTACTTTGAGTTTGTTTTAGCTATTTTTTCTACGTCAGCCATATCGAGGGTGATATAAGCCGTTTCATCTAAAAAGGGATCAGGTAACTTGCTATCATCTGTTTTTTCAATATCGTCTAAAGACTTCACGGCAGCCAAACCTTGATGGACTCGACGTGCGTTTGCTCGGTCTAAAGCACGCTTATCATCGTCTTCACGAGAAGCAATTCGTTCACTCTCAACAAGTGATATTGTTTTGTCTTTATGATGTTTTTTAAACTCAGTAATGTCTTGGTATATATAACTGAACTCTACATCTTTGCTGATACGCTCTTTATGTTTAACATCAAGATTGTTGATCAGCATAGGGTTGATATTCCCTAAAGTAGAGTACTGAGCAACGGGAACCTTATCCCATGGCAGAGCATTCTCTTCCTCTGACTCGCCGTATTCGCCAGCCTCTAAAGCACTTGGAAAACGGACATCAGGCGTAACGCCTTTTAATTGAGTGCTGCCACCATTAATACGGTAAAATTTAGCGATAGTATATTGTACGTGACCAATTGGCTTTTCATACATGTCATAAATACGACCCAAGCTTTTATGTTGCTGAACAGTCCCTTTACCAAAGGTAGACTCACCGACGATAAGTGCGCGGTCATAATCTTGTAAAGCCGCAGCAAAAATCTCTGAAGCCGATGCACTATAACGATCAACCATCACCGCCAATGGGCCATTATATGCACTGGCGCCATCATTATCACGATTTTGATTAATGCCACCATTAGCATCACGGATTTGAACAACTGGGCCCATGTCAATAAACAGGCCTGTAAGTAATGTCGCTTCGGTTAATGCTCCACCGCCATTACCACGAAGGTCAATAATAATCCCTTCAACATTGTCTTTTTCAAGTTTAGTGATTTCTTTAGCCACATCTTGTGACAAATTCATATAAAATCCAGGGATTTGGATCACCCCGACTTTACGATTGGCATACTGGCCTTCTTTAGGCTCAACCACTTTTGAGGTCGCGGCACGGTCTTCTAAACGAATTTTATCTCGGGTAATGACCACTTCAAAAGGTTTAGCATTAGCCCCGCCTTTATTCGGTAAAATCTGTAATACGACTTCACTTCCTTTTGGCCCTTTGATCAAATCAACAACATCATCTAAACGCCAACCTATGACATCAACAATGTCACCGGTTTTTTGACCAACACCAACAATTTTATCTTCTGGTGATAATTTCTCGCTATTGGCAGCAGGCCCTCCGGCCACTAAACTTTTGATGACGGTGTAGTCATCATCCATTTGCAACACGGCCCCAATACCCTCAAGACTTAAATTCATTTCCATTTGGAAACGTTCTGCATTACGAGGTGATAAATAACTTGTATGAGGTTCAACACTACGAGCAAACGCGTTCATTACTGTTTGAAACACGTCTTCGCTTTGTGTTTGGCTTAAACGCTTAATGGCATTGTTGTAACGCTTCTCGAGCACTTCAACAATTTCAGGCCACTTTTTACCGGTTAATTTAAGATTTAACGCGTCATATTTAACGCGCTGACGCCAAAGTTCATTCACTTCGGCTTCATCTTTTGGCCATTGCGCATCTTTGCGATCAAATTCATACGCATCGCCAGCTTGAGTAAAATCGAACTCTTTATCAAGCAAAGACAACGCATAAGCAAAACGCTCATAACGACGTTTCTGTACTAGGTCGTACATGGTAAATGCAGGGCTAATATCGCCTGATTCAACCATGTTATCAAACTGGTTTTGATATTGACTAAAGCTCGCAATGTCTGCCGCAGTCAGCACATTACGACGATAATCAAGTTGCTCAAGAAAACGGGTATATATTTGCTCAGAGAATGCATCGTCAAGTACAAAACGATGATAATGCGAGCGAGTAAACAAAGTTGTTACTCGCTTGCTAGCCACTTTATGTTGTGGCTCTTGTGCTAGTTTAGGTAACTCGCTGATTTGAATCGTTGGTGAAATTGCCCATGCCGAAAAGCCGACAAATAAACTGGCAATTGACGCGGCCAAGGTAAGTTTTCGCATCAACAAGTACTCCTTAAATTTCTATAATAGTATGTGCTCAGCACGTACTTTGATGGATAAGCCAGAATCTAATTGAACAAGCACATCCTCTTTATTAATATCAGTCACAACACCAGGAACAGGTGTGGCACCTAATTTAACATTAACGCGTTGTTTTTGTTTTAAATCTTCTAGCTTAGCCGGCACAAGTTTAATCACTGGAGCCGCTACCGGTGCAGGACGTTCCTTTTTAACGGCAGGAGCACGTTTAGGTGCCACTTTCTTTGCCGGCTTTTTAGGCGCTAACGCTTGACGTTTTGCTTTGGCTTTATCTTGGCTTTCTTTAAGCGTCAAAATAGCATGGTCAATGTGCTCTTGTTCTAATTCAGCACATTCATTACCGTCAAGATCTATACGTTTAGCACCTGCTTTAACGCCTTTCAAATAGCGCCAGCTGCTTGTGTAGCGACGAAGCGCTACACGTAATTGTGTTTTACTGACTTTAGAATCATCAGCTAACCGTTCAGCCAAATCTTGAAACAAACCAATTTTTAATGGCTTCGTTTCACCTTCTGCAATAAAGCATAAAGGAAAGGTTTCATATAAATACGCTAAAATTGCGTTGGTGTCGGTCAACTTGTCTGTTGATTCCATTTTTACTTCCACGTTAATAAAGGGACTGATTATGCGGCATACAATTTGCCTTGCAGTCGTTCATCTTTCGTTAAACCTTACTGTTAAGGCTTAACGTACAAAATATCACTATCCGCCAGTTTGCTAAAGTCATTGAAACAAACCTTAACAATTTAACCAAACTTACTCTCAGCTTAATCATCGCTCATCAGTAAATCCAGCACAAATGCGTATAGCGGCATATTATAAAGCCCGCGACAGCGAATGCGACCATGATTTAATCTAATTTGTTCGCTATTTAACCAAATAGGCAAGTTTCGAAACTTTTTACCATGTTTTCTAAACCAATTTGATCATCTTGATCGAATCGATTCAGTAATGGGCTGTCAATATCTAACACTGCCACAACCTCATTACCCTGCCTAACAGGGATCACGATTTCTGAATTACTGGCAGAATCGCATGCAATGTGGCCATCAAATTGATGAACGTCGGCAACTCGTTGGGTTTTATTTTCTGCTGCGGCAGTGCCACAAACACCTTTGCCGATATTGATACGGGTACAAGCCACTTTACCTTGGAATGGTCCAAGGACTAATTGTTCACCACGCTTAATATAAAAACCTGCCCAGTTTAGGTCTTCTAGGTTGTCATTTAGCAACGCTGAAAAATTTGCCATAGCAGCAATCAAATCATCTTCGCCTTCAAGTAAAGCTTGTGCTTGACGATTTAATGTTTGGTAAAATTCGGTTTTCATGTCCATTCCTTAAGCTGACACTCAATCGAAGAATGAGTGATGAATACGACTATTCTGCAGATGTAGTTTTAGCCGTAGTCTTTTTAGTTTTCGCTGTAGGAGCGTTTTTAACCTGTACGATGCCTTTTAGCAAGTTAGAAAGCTCATCTTTATTGTTTGCTAGATAAAATGCCAGCTGTTCGCATTTATTTTCATCAAGTCCGAGGTCTGCCTTAATAAGAAATGGCACTAGGTTATCGGAAATATCAAGCATCTTATCGTAGGCATCAGCCTCTTTCTTCGATATAAATGTCATCTTTTCCACCCCTTCTCTGACCACGACAAATTGGGTTATCACTGCCATGATGTAATCCTCACTGTTTTTATATACAGTGCATAGAATCTCACATAGTTAACTTATGATGCAAGTGTTCTGATTATTCTGATATTATCAAGCACAAGAAAATCGAGATTATTTAACAATTAACTCATTTTTCTGCCAATATAAGGCCAAGCAGAGAGGTTTGACTCTTCGCTACCCAATAATGTGTTTTACTATGGATTAGATTAATTCTTCATGCATGAATTTGATGATCATGATTCTATAATTCTATGCCAATCATGTGATTTGGCAGTGAGAAAACGAGCTTTGCCTTCAAGTGCCCGTGCGCTTTGTCCGCGTTGCCACACGGCGCTCTATGATTCACCTTATTGCTCCATTAATGGCATGCTAGCGTTATGCGTTGCGGCGTTAATTATTTTTATTCCTGCTAATTTATTGCCAGTACTCGAAATCCACTTCCTTGGCAGTGTACGAACCACTACGGTGCTGCAAGCTGCTGTGACGGTTTGGGCCGAAGGATATTGGGTTGTAGGCCTAGCGGTAATGGTTGCTGCAGTTATCGCGCCTGGGTTATTGATTTTGTCAATTATGGCTCAAGTTGTAATTGTAAAATTAAAACTGCACAACTCATTTTGGCAAAGAACCTACACTACATTGTTAAAAAATCATGGTTTGATATCACAAATGACCATGTTAGAAATTTATGTCATCAGTTTTCTCGTGTCGGCCTTTCAGTTATCAGACTTTTCCGATGTGTATTTTGGTATGGGAACATTCAGTTTTACAATGTTGTTTATCATCATCTTATTTTTACAACGTGAATATAATCTAGAACACATGTGGAGTTATGTAGATGCCTAGTACTCCAATTACACCATCCAATGAACATATAGTGGACAGCCCTAAGCAAACTGCGAATACCGATAACGAGCCGAAAACTGAGGTTTTACCTCATATTCAGGGCAAGAAAATGGGCTTATGTTTATGCCCTGTTTGTCGCAAACTTAACGTCACAAGTAACAGTCATTGTCGACGTTGTTTTAGTCAATTAAGTAGCCGTAGTTATGCCAGCATCCAACAAAGTTGGGCTTTATTAGTTACCGCGACAATTTTACTTGTTGTCGCCAATATTTACCCTATTACCTTGTTAACTAATCGCGGAGTGGTCACCAATGACACCATTTTTAGTGGCATTAGTCATTTAGTCAAAACCGGTATGTTTCCGATTGCTATCATTGTTTTCACTGCCAGTATTTTAGTACCTTGGCTTAAAATTATTGGCTTAGCGACTTACTTGACGGCTATTAGTTTTAACTTACCAATATCAAAAAGAAAATTAATGGTTGGGTTTCACATTATTGAATGGATCGGCCGCTGGTCAATGCTCGATTTATTCGTTATTTCATTAACAGTTGCCTTAGTTAATATGGGGCAATTATTAGACGCAAAACCTGCACCTGCCGCGACAGCATTTGCGTTAGTTATCTTACTAACGCAAGTCGCAGCAAAAGTGTTAGATACTCGATTACTTTGGGACCGCTTGGAAAACACTGATGACACAAATTGAATCGCCTAAAATTGTGAAGAAAAAGTTATTCTCGCCAATATGGTTATTACCGGTTGTTGCTTTGATATTAGGTGCCTGGTTAGGGGTCAAAAGCATTAAAGAATCCGGCATTGAAATATTAATACATTTCCCTAGTGCTACGGGTATTGATATCGGCAAAACGTTGGTCAAATACCAAGGATTGACGGTAGGTAAAGTCACTGACATTGGTATTGACGATGATCTAAAAGGGGTAAACGTTAAAGTTATTATGGATTACCGTGCCGACCCTTTCCTCAATAAAAACACCCTTTTTTGGTTAGTAAAACCTAAAGCAAGTATTACCGGAGTTGAAGGACTCGATACGTTATTTTCTGGTAATTATATTGCTCTTCAACCTGGTGATGGCCGCTCTGCAACCGTATTTGAAGCACAACGTGAAGCGCCTGCGATACTCCCCGGCAGTGAAGGACTGATGATCGAACTAAAATCCCCTAAACTGGGTTCGATTGATGTTGGCTCGCCTGTATTTTACCGTCAAGCACCTGTCGGAAGCATTGTCAGTTATCGCCTCGACGGAAATAAACAAATAATTATCAGCGCATTTGTTCAAGAACAATATGCCCATTTAGTCAATAAAGACTCCCATTTTTGGAATGTATCGGGCTTGAAAATCGATGCTTCTTTAGCGGGGATAAAAGTCAGCACTGAAAGTATCGCGTCTATTTTGGCCGGCGGCATCAGCTTTGATACCGGCAGCTACACTGAAAAGGCCCAAAATGGTGATGTTTACAACCTATATGAGGATGAGCTTACCGCTATTGGAGGTGTTCATTTTGATTTAACTGCATCTAGCAGTGAAGATGTTAATGAAGGCACCGCCATCACCTACCGCGGTATCGTTATTGGTGAAATAGAAAAAGTAACCTTAACCGACACTGGAGTGAAGCTTATTGCTCGGGTTGAACATCATTACAAAGCATTAATTACCAACGATAGCCAATTTTGGATAAGTGGTGCCGAGTTATCATTAAAAGGTGTCAAAAATATCAGTAGACTGGTTACTGGCAGTGTTATTAATGTCTTACCAGGCACTCAAATAACCGAAGAGGCGATGCAATTTGAATTGGCATCACATGCTCCCGATTTGCTCAGTCAAGACAAACTTAAATTGACGGTAGTTGCCACGACTCACACAGGTGTCAGTAATGGCGCGCAAGTGCGATATAAACAATTGCCTATTGGGCAGATAACCAGTATTGGTTTAAGTAAAGACTTTTCAACTGTTGAATATAACATTGAAATTCAACCAGAGTTTAAGAGTTTGCTGACTAAGGGAAGCTTCTTTGTTCCTGAAAGTGCCATAGCCATTAATGCTTCACTAGAGGGCGTTAATGTTAAAACTCGCGACCTCACTACGATGTTGGAAGGCGCTATTAGCTTAATTCCGGGTAACAGCGAAATGCTGCTTTCGGCTAATAGTACTTTAACACTGCACGAATCAATTGAATCGGCCCAAACGCTTTACGCTCAACAACAGCTGACACCCTTTACTTTAACTAGTATTGATGGTGCCGACTTAGCTGAAGGCTCGCCAATTTATTACAAAAAAATGCAAATAGGCTCAGTGAATAAAGTCAATTGGTTAGCTAAAACGGATAAATTTAATATCGATATCAATATCGACAATAAATTTGTTCCGTTAATTAAGCCCACTACGGTTTTTTGGCGTAATGACGCTGTAGCCATCAATGCCAGTTTAGCCGGTGTCGATATCAATGTTGCACCATTGAAAGGTGCAATAAATGGCAGTATTACCCTTGGACATATAGACGACAGAGTTGATACTGAAAATAATCAACCTAATCTACGATTATATGATAACAAGTCACTCGCACTCATGCAGGCTAAAGTCATCAACCTCACTCTGCCTGTGAGTACTAAAGTGTCAGAAAAAGCGGCTATTCGCTATCAAGGGCATAAAATTGGTGAAGTGTCACAGGTTAAACTAAATCAAGATTTAAACACTCAGAATGCACAAGCTTATATCTATGGCCATTACGTAAACCATTTTAGTGCCAGTGACACTGAATTTTTTATCGTCGATGCACAAATTTCTTTAGCGGGTATTAATGCCCCAGAAACACTATTAACGGGTCCTTATATTGGTGTTATCCCAGGTAACAGCACAGAAATTATTGATAATTTTGTTGCCCAACCTCACTCGAGCTTTGAGGCTACCGTACCTAAAGATGCATTAGCATTCCAATTAGTAGACGATCAACTAGGTTCTATTAAGGTCGGTACACCGCTATTTTTCCGCGGAATTAAAGTCGGACAAATTGATGGATACAGGTTGGATGACTCAGGAATTGAAATTACGTTGTTTGCCCATGTAAATGCTGAATATAGTCACTTAATCAACCAGACTAGCCAGTTTTGGGATGCCTCTGGTATTAAATTAGACGTCGGTTTATTTTCGGGTGCACAGTTAGAAACAGGCTCATTAGAAACGATACTCGCCGGTGGTATAGCATTTGCGACCCAAGATACAACATCAGATAGTAATCGTATCAATGCAACCGAACGTTTCCCATTGCATGAGAATATGCAAGATGAATGGGCACAATGGCGACCTACACAAACTAAGTAACCTCATCTAGAGATAATACAATTAGTACAAAAAAAAGGCCGATATATTTATCTAATGCTATTCGGATAAGCATTACTGTTTATATTTAAGTGGATAACGGCTAGGTATATAGAGCACTGAGCGTGGATACGTTCGGTGCTTTCTTTTATCTGGAAGGATAAAGTGTTTTATATCGG